>CAKVBE010000056.1 GCA_934725005.1 uncultured Rickettsiales bacterium
AATCTGGACAGTTAATAGTTCCACCATCTTTATCTTCTGAACCTGTACCATTACAATGGTCACACTTTACAGAAGATGTAAATGATATATCAATATTTTTTCCGGCAAATGCTTCTTCAAGAGTTAATGTTACATCATATCTTAAATCAGAACCTCTTTGGCTTCTACTTTTTGATGAAGTTCTAGTCTCAGACTCACCAAAAATATCGGAAAATTGACCAAAAATATCAGAAAAATCGAATCCACCAAATCCACCACCAGAAAAACCATTGAATCCGCCCGTAGAACCACCCATGCCTCCATTTTCAAATGCAGAACTTCCATATCTATCATATGTAGCCCTCTTCTGCTCATCTTTTAGAATTTCGTACGCTTCATTTATTTCTTTAAATTTTGCTTCAGCCTCTTTGTCACCTGGATTCTTATCTGGGTGATATTTCATTGCCATTTTTCTATATGCCTTCTTTATTTCGTCAGCACTGGCCGTTTTACTTACTCCTAATAAACCGTAATAATCCTTTCCCATATCTAAATTTATTTACACATATTAGCAGATTAATATAATAATTCTTATCATTTTTACAAGATAAACTAAATCAATCATTTTATTTTTGATCGTAATATACTATGTAATCTTCGAAAAATAAATGATTTAAAATAATTTTTTCTACCAATCTTTTATCTTTAAAATCAAGTTCATTATAAATTTTGCAATAATCAGAAAAATTCACTTCCTTTTGTTCATAATTGTTTATTAAATTATAATTTTCACATATATTTCCATTTATAAACAATACTTTTTTATTTTCTATTTCTGACAGTTTATTCAATAGATTATGCTTATTATTCGTTACATTATCAATTTTATCTTTTATATATACTTCACTACCATCTTCATAGTCCAAATGCACTGTGTACAAACAATCAATCTTATAATTACCTGAAATCAAAACATTTTGATTTTCATCTATAACAAAAACATCGCCATTTAAAAAATTATCATCAACAAAAGTGGTATTGTTTAGGTATATTATTGGTTTTCTATAAAATTTAGAGATTTTTATTAGTCGATTTTCAATTGTACTATTTTCATTTAATGTACTATCCAAACATATTAAAAAATCTGTATTTTGTGATTTAATCAAAAAAATATTTTCATCATGATATATGTCATCAGAAATAAATATAGAAAATTTATTCTTTTTAAATTGAAAGTTTTTCAGGTACAATTCTTTATCAAAATGCCTATAGTCATTAAAATGATTTACTTTTGAATATTCTTTTCTTGAAATTGTATTTTCTAAGTATCCATCTTTTATAAAGAAAGTTGAATCATTTGTCACACCATCATAATTTATATCATCTTTAACATATGGATCTAAATAATAAATTCCACCAATTAGTATTGCTGCGTTTTTTCCTTGTGTCAAGTCAACTATATCTTTTAGAAAATCTATATTTTTATAAATAAAATCTTTATCCGAAAAATCATTTTTTGGACCACATAAAAACATTCTAGGAAATATCATGAGGTCATCTTTCTGTTCCAACGATTTATCATAAAATTTTTTGAAAAGATTATAGTTATATTCCATATCTCCATTTTTTACAAAAACATTAGCTATTGAAACTTTCATTATTTCTCTTCGTATGGATTTTTTATTGATAAATTTTCTAAGATTTGGATTTCTAAATTTTCCATTACATCAGCATCTTCATCTTTTATATGATCATAACCAAATAGATGCAACATACTATGAACAATTAGATGTGTTAAATGTTCATTAAATGTTTTTTGTTGTTCCATTGATTCTCTTTCTATAGTTTCTATAGATAATATAATATCACCTAAAGAAATATATGGCGAACTTTTATATTCTTTTAAAAATTCTTTTTCAAAAAGCGGAAATGACAACACATTTGTTGGTTTATCTGTATTTCTATAATTTTTATTTATTTCTTGTATCTCTTTATCATTTGTAAATGTTATAGATAATTCAATTGTATTCTTTCTATTTAAATTATATCCCAATACATCAACAACATTATCAAATATATTTTTTACAAAATTGGAAATGTTTTTCTCTTCTAAATATTTTTCCCAATTATTATCATTTATACTATAATCAATTTCAAACTTCATAATAAAAATGTATTTATAACACAGTTTATACTAAATGCAATTTTGTTTTTTTAAACTAGAGAATTTTAAATAATTACAACAAATTCATAGAAAGTAATGAAACGAGTATATATAAAGTCTACATTGACTTTTATAAAAAAAATAATACTCTTCGTGTCAGTTTAAAATTAATATGATTTTGTTTATGTACGGGAATAATTCAAACCAAATTGTAACTGCTGAAGTTAGAACAGTTAGTAAAGGTGGTGAACAAAAGCGATTAAAGCTAGATATGTCTTCTAGAGATATAGATGGTAACTTTATCTATCATATAAGTGATGGTAGGGTTTTTATACAGAAGCCAAACTCAAGCGAACTTACTCTGTATAAATTAAACATGACGATGAATGAAGTGATTGATCTATCAAAAGAATTTAGAAAAAAGTCTTTTTTGGATTTAATTAAATAAATGTATAACTGAGTGTATGTCTAAATTAGTTAGAATATGCGAATTAGCAGGAGATGAGAAGAACGGTGAGTTAAATTACTTTTTTGAAGAGCCAGAGTTATTAGTTAAACTTGTGTATGATAAAACAACATTAATTCCAAATGAAATCATAATAGGAAATAACATGTTAGACTGTAAAACATACAGTTATTTGTGTCCAAACAAATTTTGTTGTGGTGAAGTAAAAGAAGTATTGTTTGAAATATTAAGATATAGATCAGGTTCGTTGCTACCAAAATTTAATTGTGAAAATAGTAAAACTAATTGCGAGGAAGAATGGACTATTCAAGTATTACCAACGCCAGAGGTACTTACATTTTTAAGGGTGTTTTAATTCCAGAAAAAAAAGTTAACTTTTTAAATGTTTCAAATGAGTCTTGTTTAAAAGAGGAAGAACTAAAAAAATATACCAATGAGGATTGTTGTATATTATTTTCAGCTTTGACGCACGCTAGTACACTTATTGTTATTTCTAATAAATATTATTTATTTGATACGCTAGAACACCATCAAAAGATGATGTTTAACAGATCTGGTAGATCAGTTCATGTAGGCAATCCAGAAATTTTTCAGAATTTATCGGCTAGTATAAATGTTATAAATCCATTTGTGTCTCGTATTCAAGATACAGATTCATTGCAAGGTCCTAGTAATTCATGCGCCATATGGACAATCTGTGCTTATCTTGAATTAAGTAAGTTTAAAAATTTGAGTAATGCTCTTGTACTGACACCAACAAATCTAGACTGTCAAGCAGTTTTTACTGAAACAGTTTTTAAAAACATAGGTAAAATGGTATCTTACTTATCTGATTATCAGAAGGATTCGAAAGTGCATGAATTTGATAATTTTATATTAGCAGAGGCTAACGCAGAAATAAATTATAAAATACCAGAAAAACCAATGTTTATTAATAAAACCGTTTTTGAAAAATTACTCGATATGAGTAAAAATATAGAAGAACAAAGTAAAAAGTTAAAGCCAAAAGTTATGATTGCAAATGATGTTAGCGCGCTATCAAGCACTAAAACACAACAGGAGTTGATACAAACAAGTTTACGGGAACAAGAAACACAATTATTCCAATGTCCAGAATCACCAGAAAACACGTCAACGCAGCAACCAGAAAATGAAGCTGTTCCTGGTCTATCTGCACTAATTGATCAATTACCACAAGGTTTTATAGATAGCGTGAAAAAACAACAATCAAAACTGCGAGATAAGCAAAAAACAATACAAGGTAACTTGGAGTTATAGTGTTTGAATTGAATAATAAAAATATGTGATTTAAAAATTATCAGATACATTATAAAGCATAAACAGTAATTAATTGATCTATTATAACATATCTTATAACAATCTATAAACAAGTTAAAAATCATTATAAATTATATGGAGTTAGTGAGGATTCATGATATCAAAGAATTAGGCAATAATGTTGAATAAGTGATGACACTTGATGATTTTAAGAAATATTTTGATCCAAAAGTAGTGCAGGAATTTACTGAACTTGAAGAAGAAGTTATGCAACATAAAATAAGTATGAGAAAACTTTTACATGAAGTTGACAAAACAATAAGAAAAGATAACGAACTCTTAAATCGATTAGACGATGAATTTAGTGATGAATAGAAAATAGTTATAATTAATAGAGGAAGTATAAAAGCTTTAGAGGAAACAACTATTTATATGAAAAAAACATAATACGATTTAAACACCAATGGCATTATGTTAATAAATACATGAAAAATAACCCTTGATACCTTTAGTTTATCTTATAGTCTAACCATTATGTTAATACTTTTAGTAATCGGTTATGTATAAGGATTTTACATTAAAGCCAGAAGATGTTGCTGTTCGAGCCATTGGAAGTGCGAACGATCATTTTTATTTAAACGAATCAAGAAATGGATATAGGTTATCACTTTCACCAGATCATACAGTTTGTTTGGTAAAAAAAGAGGTCTGCAAAAAAGAGGAAATACTAGTTGATGAAGAAGATTTGACATTGGAACAACTAAAAAATGCTCGTGATATTTTTCAAAGAGCAAATGATTGTTTTATGAGAATAGCTAGAATCAGATCCAAACTTGATAGATCAATAGCGGATAAATAATATTGCGGAGGCAAAAAAACTTAGATACGAATATCAAATCAGTGAGGAAAGAGTTGTATATTTTTATGTAAATGAAAAAGGCATAATTATTGATAGAACCGAGTCACCTGATGGGGGATTTACATTGTTGGAAAATGGCGAAATTGTAGAGGTCTTTGATAAAGGAACAAGATGAGCAGATAAACTGACAGAAGAATTAATTGATAGTATAGTTGAAAAATTAAACTTTCAAGGTAAAGAAACTGAGACGGAACGTATTTATGATGAAATTTACCAGATATTTGGTGTAAGTGTTGAACATATTTTTCCAATCTTAGCTTTGAATTTTCTAGTAGAAGGGATCAAAGATAAAATAAGGTTTTTTGGGGAACTACCATCTAAAGATCAGTTGAATAGTATAGCACATGATTGCTCTCTTTACCAAGAATGTGTTGTTTTTCCTCTCGCATTTAAAGATCATTTCGCTACCGGAATTTGCAAAGATGGAAGTTTCTATATTTTTGATAGCACAAGACAAGTAACTGAAGGTAAAAATACAAAGATAAATGATGTGTCTTTTAGTGTCTTAAACAGTAATAAGAAATTTCAATCTGAGTTGACAGGTACATGTGGTTTTTGGACTATGTATTTCTGTTTGGAATTTGCTTATTCTAAGGAACAGGACTTTTCTGATGTTGTATCGCTAGAGGGAAAATCGCCCGAGATACAAAGAGAGGCTTTAGCCAGAATTGGCAATAAAGTATATAATGTAACTGCTTCTATATTATACAGAAATGAAGATAAAATACGTAGTATAGACAACAAATTTGATTTCAAAAATTTGTTAGCTGATGTAGAAGAAACAGCGGAAGGTATTCAACCGAGCCGAGAATTTGGTAAAAGCATGTCTACCTCTAAAAAAAGAAATTCTAAAAAAGGAAAGAAGAAATTTGGGTATGTCACTGATACACAAGTTTCTGATGAACAAATTCCAGAAGAAACAAACAGCGTCCCGTCCCAACCATTAGTACCTGGTCAGTTACAAGGTGATACTATACAACTTAGTAAATATGCAAGGAATGAAATAGAAGCTTTAAAGAGTAAAAAACAAGTTATAAAAAGACAAAGATCTAATACAATATAATTAATAATAGTTATTATGTTGAATATAAACACCCAATACACTCAATCACATATTATTCAAATAATGACTGATATAATTGGTCTTTATTTGATTATAAAGAAGGATAATAAGAATAGAGCTAAACTTACAGTAAAAACAATACTTATGTCTTTATTTAAAAATGATTTAAATGTATTTTATAGATATTATGATATGTTTAGAGATACATTATTTAAAATAAAGAAAGATAAAATTCTAAATAATGAAGAAATAAATATTAGAGATGCGGCTTTTTCTTTATTAACACAAATTAAGTTGATTGTAGATGGTTACAATAATAACGATATTACACTAAAAGATATAATAGAAAAAGGTTTTTTTGACCTAAGTGATAAAAACTTTTATTTGTTTAAATTAAATAATGATAA
>CAKVBE010000057.1 GCA_934725005.1 uncultured Rickettsiales bacterium
GTAGCTCAATGGTGGAGCAACCGGCTGTTAACCGGTAGGTTGTTGGTTCGAGCCCAACCTGGGGAGTATTTTCTATTATTAGGGCAAGAATTAGTTTCAAGCCCTTTTTTAATGCCTGTTTTAAAAGTTAGATTGTTGGCAAATTTTTGGGTTAAAACATACTGATTTTCTGCTATCGTTTGGAAAATCGGTTTAAGTTTTACGTTAAAATTCTTATCTTTGTATGTGATTTCTTCTGATATTATTTCTAAAATTTTTCTTTTTTGTTTAATATTTCCTTTTGAAAAATATTCATACGCATTATCCGTAAACACAAGTAAAATGTCGGCTTTCTCATAAAACTCTTTATCAAGTTTATCTTCTTGCATGAATTCCTCTTTTTGCCAACATCATAGCATACTTATATGTCAGATTTAGACGTAACAAAATTCTTTAACTAGACTGTAAGTCAATACTAGACTGAGAGTATTGTACACAATATTAGTATGATAGAGAATGATTGTCGCAAATTTGCAAAAAATGTTACAAAATATCGCGAACTCAAAGGCTACAATAAAAGCAGACCTTGTGAGTTAGTGGACTGCGACCTTTCTTATATTGGCAAAATTGAACGTAGCGAAAAATTTCCAAACCTCAAAATGATACTCAAACTTGCCGAAACTCTTGAGATTCCTGCAAAAGATTTATTTGATTTTGAGTAGTCATGTTATGCTTTTGCGTACATGTCAAGAATTTTTTGATTTAGTTGTTCATGTATTAAATCAATAGCACTTTTACTATTTTTTTGAAATAATATCTTGGTAACCATTGCGTTAATTTCATTTAAATCATGTTCGTTTGGCAATACCAAAGGAATTTGCTTTATATAATTTGCTGAATTATTTGCAGTAGGATTAATAATATGTATCATCTTGTTGAAATATTCCGAATTAAATAATGCGAGAAAATAATTCATCAAGCTACTGTTATGCGGGAAAATTCCAACAATTGATTGGTCAAAAATACAATTATGCATTATTGTTGCTTTTATATTGCTTGATTTTACCATTGGTATTGCAATTCCGTCTCTAAAATAAAATTTAGAATTTTGAAAACGAGCTTTGGGATTAGATAGATACTCTTTTATTGCTTTTTTATTCCATAAAAGATACCAATCGTTATCTTTTCTTATATATTTTGTAGTTGAGGCTGATTTTATATATGGAATATAAATGTCTTTATCTGAATCGATTCCTTCAAGGGAATTGGAATTCCCAATTTCATCGTGATTAATTATATTATAGCCTTTTGCCCCCCTAACATTTTGACTTGCAACCTTGACATATTTTTTATTATTTCCACTATAAAAGCCTGTTACGACATCTGCGAAATCACCAATACATTTTTTGGACTTATTTAACAGGCTAATTATATTATTATCAGCTAGAATAAATCTGCAATCTTTGTTATTTAAGATTTCATCTTGTTTTAAATTGTATTTTGTAATGTGTGGTAATATATTATTATTTTTTATTTCATTTAAATCTGATACTGTTTTTAAGTCTTTTAATATTGTTACGATGTTATTTTTTGAGATTTCAGGTTTCTCTTTTTGCAATGTAATAATACATAAATTTGAATAACCAAAACTTATACCAGGGAAGAACTTTGATGGGAAAATAATTATTTGAGAAATTTTTGAATTTATTAGTAATGTTTTTCTTAATTTTGTATGTAAATTCAAATATAAAAAAGTATCTGGAACAATAAATGATAATTTACCGTTCAATTTCAACAATGATAAACATCTTAATAAAAACAATGAATATGTTTCTTTTACATAATGCCCCTCATACTTTTTTTTCAAAGTAGCTCTTTTTTCATACTCTTGCCAAGCACCATATGGCGGATTTCCAATTATAGCATCATACATACCACCACAAAAGGCTATTTTATCTAATTTATCGTCGAGTAAAGTATCTGTACATATAATGTTTATATTTTTGTCGTTGCTGTATTTTTCTTTTAATAATGAGATTACATCTTTATTAATATCAATAGCATCAACAAATAAATTTTGATTTTGAGACAATAATGAATCAATAAACACACCTTCTCCTGCAGAAGGTTCTAAAATTCTAAAGCCATCATTAACTTGCAAATTATTTACCATCAATGATGTTATTTCTTCTGAGTTTGTATAAAAAGAACAAAAATTATCTTTACCCATTTAACTTAAGTATCCTCTTAAGTATATTCTATATCAAAATAATTACCAAGTCAAATATTTAAGAAGGTCATTGTTTTGTAGGTGCTTTTTAAAATCTCTTTCAATATCATTCTGCCAATCAATATTTTTATTTATCCAATCTTTTAGGTTAAAACCAGTAAACTCATATATTTTGGCATAAGCATCATCACAACAGTATACACTCCATAAATTTGATTTTTTTAATGTTTGCAGATAGTGATTATTTTCACATTCTTTTTGTCTAACAAAAATAACATTATTTTCTTTTGTTTTTAAAAACTTATATATACTTGCAACTAACAGCAGTCGATTTGTATTTCCTTTTTCATTGGAACTAAAACCACTTTTAAAATCACAATTATAATTCTCTCCATTTTGACAAAAATGTAAGTCTAAATCTAATTTAACACAACCGCTATCTACAAATTGCCATGGTATATTGATATATTGTAATAATTTTTCTTTTTGAAGATTATCTATGCTTAATTTTTTTATATATTCCTCGGCATCGTTTATTATTTGATTTTGAATATCTATAAAACTTTGTGGTTCTATTAGCTTTAAATCAAATATTGGATATTGAAAAGGAATTTTGCAAAATGGTTCCCACAATTCACCTATTCTTCTTGCAAAGGCCATATATTCATATTCCCAAAATTTGTTTCTATATTCGAGCATTACAATGTATGAAACATAAGTTATCATTAATATAGATTCTAATAACTCATATTTATTTTGTTTATTGTAATTGTTTACTATATCACTTATAGCATTTGTACGGAGGTCTTTTATATAATTATTTATTTTCGCTGTTTGTTTTTTATAGTCTGAAATTTTTAAAATAGTAGTTTGGGAATATTCGTAAGCTTTTTTTCTAAATAATCTAAGCAATTCTTCTTTTTTGAACATGGCTGCCTCCTTTGTACTTTCATTATAGTTTAAATATAATGAATGATACTCAATATAATTTTGTATCATTCTGTAAATTTACTCTGATTATTTGCCTGTTTACCTTTTGAATACTTTTTGAAAATAGTTGAAAAATAAGGTGTACTTTGAATATTACATAATTTATAATTTTAATATATTTATGTATTATACACTATAACTGAATTTTGGAGGTATTTGCTTATGGAATTTGTACAGCCTATTCGAGATTTGAAGAAAATCGAAACTATCAAGAAACTGTTACGACAACAGAATTTGCGTGATTACTGTCTTTTTGTAGTCGGCATAAATTCAGGGCTACGCATTAGCGATCTGTTAAAATTGCGTATATCAGATGTTTTTGAGAAGGGCAAGCCAAAAGACCGCATACTGATACGAGAGAAAAAGACAAACAAGTTCAAAGATTTTCCGCTATCAAATAACGCAAAATCCGCACTCAAAGAATATCTAAAAACAAGAGATTACAAAGACAATCAAGGAATTGTATAAACTTGTTGAAGATGTGTACAATTCAAGTGAGTAGTGGCTGAAATAGCAGAAATCGGCAATATCACTCCGCTTGTACGAATGATACATCAGAAAGTATTCTGTTGATTGACATTGAGAACCATTTTATCTTTTTGTAATTTTGTAATAGTAAAAACTCTACAAAAATAACAAATAATAAACAAATCCCAGAATGACTTCTGGTAAATCTTTGTAGTACAATTAAAAAATTTATCAATGAAATAACTTAGCAGATATACAAATATTATTAAAAAAAATAAATTCATGTTATGATGATAAAAATTTAAAAGTTAGGAATTGATATATGGTTGCAAAGTTCGTTGGGAACATTAGACGTGATGATTTCAGATTAAGAACAAATTACCCCTATTTAAAAACGCGAATATTTTATACAGGAGAATTTAATTATTTTATATTTATAGAAAATTTAAATGATTTTCCTTTTTTAAATTTTGATAACTTAAAACATGAATTTGATAATGCTATTAAAATGATGGGCAATCCTGTTTCATTAATAAATGAAATTCCTAAAAATTACATTGAAGAATATGCCCCAATCCAAGATGATAAAATTTCAGAAAATTTTGAGGGAGCCTTTTTTACATCTCCTATGCTGATAAATTTTCTAAAAGCGAAGTATAACTCATACAAAATTGTTGATGTAAGTACTGATTTTACAAATAAAAATTTTGTAGTTGGCCTTGATTATGTCAAAGAACAAGAAAAAAATAACTTACAACATGAGTTAGATAAATTGGGATTGCCTTTTACTTTTATTATAGAAAGAAAAGATTATAAAGAATTTTCTTCTGAAAAAGATATTGATTTTGGTAATCCGATTCTAAATGCAATAGCAAAACAAGATAACATTATGCAAATACCTGCATATAGTATGCAACCTATAAAATTGGATTTTATTAAAAGAGATGAATCACTCTGGTTTGATAATATAGATAAAATATATTCAGGTGAATTTACAAAAGATAATCTAAATTTCTTGGATAAAGATAAAACATCTTGTTTTTTAGATTATACTGCAGCCTCTAATATAGACATAAGAAATGTTTTATTGATGTATGATACTATTTATATAACTTTACCTATTAAAGATAAAAATGAATTATTATTCAATAAATCCTTTACAAAAGAAAACCTTTTTTATCTTATTGAAAAAAAACGATTAAAAATTATAAATATTCAACCAGAAGAAAGGTTAAACACAGATATTTTAAAAGAAGCTTATCAAATAAAAGCAAATAGTGTAGTAAACAGACGAGCTTTATCATTATTATCTGTTGCAGATTTATATGAAATTAATAAGAATTCTGTATTTAACGATATAGAGGTTCAAAACTCGCTGTATGAAATTGCTCAAAAGCTATCAAAAAAACACAACTTTGAAATAAAAGAAGTTATGGATTTTATTAACTGGCCTAAACAAGCGTTAAGAGAAAGCTTTGAGCGATTTAATACTAATGGTACTTGGGCATACGGTTATATTGGTGTTAACAAAATATTGGAAAGTTCATTTAATAAAATTTTAAAAAGGGATTTATCACTTGAATTTACAATGACGGCACAAAATATTCATTTAGCAAATGCATTAGGGGCAACTTTATTTCCATCCTTTATATATGATAAGAATGGGAATCCTCAATCATTTGAAGGTCCTTATGCAAATGTAGTAGGGAATTTACTAAATTTTTATAAATATGCTAATAAGCAAACATTGAATAGTTTTAATGATATTGAAGATTTTAAATTAAATAAAGAGCCTTTAATATATCCGATAGAGATTTTTGGTGTTGATACTTTGATACCCATAGAAGAATTTGAACAATATACATCATCTTCCGCTATAAGAAATGGATTAAATGTTTTATTTAACAGGCTTGCAAATATTCCTATTGAAAAAAGACAAAAAGAAATTGAAACGTATAATAACAAAATAATAGAATATCAAAGCATAAATAAGAGAAAACTATTATTATCGGAGGGTATTAATGATATCATAGGAGGAGTAATTCCATCTATGTTAAGTGGTAATATTATTCCTCTTATAATATTTGGGATATTTAATTCAAATGTTTTTAAAGGAATTATATCAAGAAGCGATTTCTTCAAAGAAGTTGAGCATTCTGTCAATGATTTAAATAATTATATAGATGCAAAGCAAGGTAAACTTTCTGATATTGATATTTTATCTCAAATAAGTCGTGTCGCAAAATTAAGATAGTATATCATTGTTTGAACAAATATTTTAATATTAAATTAAGCAATATTTTTATAATGTTCTATTAAATTAATGATTTTAACATTATGCACATCTCGAATGTTTGCATATAATTTTTCTACAAACAGTTCCAATGACGTACATTGAGGGGAGTATTTTTTTTAGTTTATATTAATAAAATAACTAAACAAGTTTAACGCGAGTTTCTCAAGACAACCTGGGGAGTATTTTTTTTGTTTATATGAATAAAATAACTGAACAAGGTTGAGGCGAGTTCCTCAAGACAACCTGGGGGATTTTTTATACCTGTTCAGCGA
>CAKVBE010000058.1 GCA_934725005.1 uncultured Rickettsiales bacterium
ACTCAACACTACACATGAGGTACGGGATCTCCGAATCCCGTACCCAATATTTACAAAACTAAATTTTCATTATTTATTATGTTTAATTGATCGATATTTGTAAATATTAGATGTTGAATTCGGAGACCCAGCACTTCGCAAAAAACTATTGCCAAATCCTTTCTCTCCTTGAGGGAAAGGATTTAGAGAATAACAATCAATAGAATCTTCTTGCAACCAGTTAGACTGGCACTTCCACACGAAGTATTGAAAAATTTAGAGAACAACAAACATAAAAAATCCTTCCCATTTTTGAGGGAAAATGTCAATGCAATCGACAAAGTGGAGCTTAAATCAGATAGTAAAATCTCTCAAACAATTCACAAGCACCATATCGCCCTTTCATGGCACTTTCAATCAAGGATGGAAAGGATTTAGCAATAGCTTTTCTTAACTATTTGTGATAAAAATGTCCATTTCTTATTAAAATTTGAGTCTACACAAATAATTTTAACATTGGAGCACATTTAATTATTTAGCCATCGTCAAGCCCTTCCAAATATATTCACTTGTAAATGGAATAAAACTCGCTACTGATTCACACATAGTAATTAACACAGTGTATAAACTATTATATGCATCTTGTTTATCTTGATCTATTTCAGATTTCCAAAATCTATTTTTATTTCTTCTTATATACCAATTATTTAATATTTCAAAGAAGTTCTCAGATTCTCTGCATGCATTTCCTATTTCATACTTGTCCATGTATTTTTCTATGTTCTCAACTGTTTCTTTTAGTTTTGATAATATATATCTATCCATTATATTTTTTGAACTAAAAGATTTTTCAGCCTTTATTCCATCACTGTTCGCATATAAACAGAAAAAGTTATATGAATTTAATATTGGTTTCATACATGTTCTCAGTATTTCTTTCATATCTTTTCCATCTTGGCTTATAGCAAATTCCTCACATCTAACAACCGGTGATCTTAATAAAAGCCATCTTATAGTATCAGAACCATATGTATTAAATGCCTCATATGGATCAACATAATTTTTTAATCTTTTTGATAATTTTTTTCCATTTTCACCAACTATATTACCAAAAGATATTACATTTTTAAAAGCTGGTTTATCAAATAAAGCAGTTGCCAAAACTGTTAACGTATAGAACCAACCTCTTGTTTGATCACCCTCTGTAATAAAATCAGCTGGAAAGTTTTTCTCAAAAAATTCTTTATTTTCAAAAGGATAATGCAATTGTGCGTAAGGCATAGAACCACTTTCGAACCAACAATCAAGAACCTCAGGAACTCTCACCATCATTGATTTTCCTGTTGGATCATCTGGATTTTTCCTTGTTAATTTGTCTATATATGGCCTATGTAAATCTGTTACTTTCACGCCAAAATCTTTTTCCAATTCAGCAATAGAACCATAAACATCAATTCTTGGGTATTTTGGATCATTGCTTTTCCAAATTGGAATAGGACAACCAAAATATCTATTTCTTGATATTGACCAATCTCTTGCACCTTCTAACCATTTTCCAAATCTACCATGTTTTAGATGTTCTGGCATCCAATTGATTAATTCATTATTTTTCAATAGTTTATCTTTTATTGCTTCGACTTTAACATACCAAGAAGATATAGCTCTGTATATCAGTGGTGTATCTGTTCTCCAGCAATGTGGATAATTATGAATATATTGTTCAGTTTTTAACCATTTATTTTCTTCTTTTAATTTTATGATTATTGGATCATTTGTATCAAAAACTTGTTGACCTTTATAATCATTTACAATTTCAGTAAAACAGCCACCATCATCAACTGGACATATTGTTGGTATACCCATTGGTTTACATACATTATTATCATCTTCACCAAATCCCGGAGCAGTGTGTACTATACCTGTACCATCGGTGGTTGTAACAAAATCACCATGTATAACACTAAAACAATTTTTACTTTCTTTTACTTCTTTTAAGCTTGCTAAATATGGTAATAATGGTTCATAATGAAGACCTAATAATTTTTCACCTTTAAATTCTGTAATTATATCAAATTTTCCATCATTATCAGCTAGTTCTTTTTTATATCTTGGAAGTAATGATTTTCCAATTACAAAATATTCACTGTTATGTTTTAGTAACACATAATCAAAGTTTTTATTTACGGTTAATGCTAAATTTGATGGTAATGTCCAAGGTGTTGTTGTCCAAGCAAGGAGGTATATATTCCCCTCTCCCAAGGGGCGAGGAAGTAAATTATCAACAAGTTTAAACTTTACAGTTACTGCCTTATCTGCTTTTTCTCTATAAGAATTATCCATTTTTGTTTCAGCATTAGATAATGGAGTTTGACATTTCCATGAATATGGCATAACTCTAAAATCTTCATAAACTAAACCTTTATCATATAATTCTTTAAATACATGTATTACGGATTCCATGTAATTTAAATCCATCGTTTTATAGCCATTTTCAAAATCTACCCAACGACCAGATCTATTAACATATTCCTTCCATTCTTTAACAAATCTTAATGCGTCAGACTTACAAAATTCATTGAATTTATCTATACCGTATTCTTCGATAGCTTTTTTGCCACTTATACCTAGATTCTTTTCAGCATTCATTTCAGCTGGAAGACCGTGACAATCCCAACCAAATTGTCTTTTAACTCTTTTTCCCTTCATTGTCTGGTATCTAGCAACTGTATCTTTTATGTAACCTGCTAATATATGTCCATAATGTGGCATACCATTCGCAAAAGGAGGTCCATCAAAAAATACAAAATCATTAGTTTTATCTTCTTTCTCTCTATTTTTTACAGATTTTTCAAAAATTTTATTCTCATTCCAAAATTTTAATACGCTTTCTTCTATCTTATTCTGTTCTATATTATTTTCTGGCTCTGGATAATATTTTTTTGACATTATCTTAAACTATACAATATTTACAATCATTTGTTAATACATGTTAATTGTACCATTATTTTTAGTCAATTATTTTTTAATAACTTTAAATAATTTTTTATCATGTACAATTAATTTAATTTTTTTAGTAACATTTACTTTTTAAATAGCTTTATTTAGTATTGATATTTAGAAAACACTTTACTGTTTAATTTATGAAAGAAAAGCCATTATTTAGCGGAAAGATAGCTTTTACATTGTATGATACATATGGATTTCCACTAGACTTAACACAAATGATCTTGAAAGAAAAAGGTATTGAGATCAATATTGATGAGTTCGAGAATGCTATGCGTGAACAAAGAGAACGTTCAAGAGCTAATTGGGTTGGTTCTGGCGATACAAAAGCCAATAATTTGTATCTAAAAATTGAGGATAAATGTCAATTTCTAGGATATACTGAAAATAAAATTAATGCAACAATTTTAAAACTAATAAAAGATAATAGATTTGTTGAAGAAGTTCATAAAGGTGATAAAGTTGAGATAATTACTGATAAAACTGTTCTATATGGTGAAGCCGGTGGTCAGGTTGGAGACTCTGGACTGATTGTTCTATTAAACAAGGAAAACTTGTCGATTCCATTACCATTTTCTATCATTCAGATAAATGATACCAAAAAAACAAGTAATGGTCTAATAATTCAAAAAGGTATCGTCGAGCTTGGAAGTTTTAAAGTGGGTGATTTAGTAAACGTTACATTTAATTCTGAAAGAAGAAAAAAAATAAAAGCAAATCATTCAGCAACACACCTTTTACATTATGCACTCAGGAGTGTTTTGGGCGTTTCAGTAACTCAAAAAGGTTCTTATGTTGACGAGAAGAGATTAAGACTTGATGTAGCTTGTGATAACCAAATATCTCAGGAAAATTTGTTAAAAGTAGAGGAAATTGTTAACAACTTGATTATACAAAATACACCAATAAAAACGGAGTTAATGAACATAGACGAGGCAAAAAAGACTGGTGCCATGGCCCTTTTTGGCGAAAAATATGGAAAACAAGTTAGAGTTGTTTCTATGGGATTAGCTAAAACCAAAAAAAGTAATTCAAGTAATACTAATTATGATTTAGTTGATTCATTAAGTTCTTTGTCTAACAACACAGAAGAAAAATATTGTTCTATTGAATTCTGCGGTGGCACACATACAGAAATGACAGGAAATATAGGGTTCTTCAAAATAGTTAAAGAAGAATCAGTAGCTAGCGGTATCAGAAGGATCGAGGCCTTAACAGGAATTGAGGCAATAAATTTTGTTAATAAAAAATTGCAAGTAGTTGATACTATTTCAGCCGAGTTTAAGGTATCTATTGGCGATCTTGTTGACAAGATTAATTCTGTTGTAAAAGAAAACAAAGATTTAAATAAAAAGATTTGTGAATTAGAAAAATCAAAAATAAATGATATAGTCTTGAAAGAAGAGAACGTAAATAGTTTCAGATTATGTCATGAAATTATAGATAATATAAACCCACAAGACTTAAAGTGCGCTTTACTTGGATGGTTAAACAACAGATACAAAGATGATAGTATTATTGTCTTAATTTGCAAAAATGCTAACAAAAATACAATAGTTGTCGGCGTTTCCAAAAATATAACACGCAATTATAATGCTACTGATATCTTGAAAAGGTTTGGTGGAAATGGTGGTGGACAACAGCATTTTGCTATGGGTAACATCAACAATATTCCTGAAAATATTAAAAAGGTTTTGTTGTCAATAATTAATAATTAATAATTAATAACTAATAATTAAACTAGGTTAAATCAATATGGAAAATTCTTATAATTATGATTCTATAGAGGATGAATTAAGAGGTGGTTACGAGTATCTAAAATACTTTGCAGGCATTGAAAATGGTCTAAAGTTCTTTTTCGATTCTAATTTTACTCCAATCGAGGGACAAGAAGCATTTCTTAGTGACTTGGTTGATTTTCTTGAAAATCACATTTCTGTTAGCAATAAAGCTAATAATAAGCAAAATATAGCATTAATCAGTGATACACATGACGATTTTGTCTCACTAGTTTCATCTATACTTGAGGCAAATGTTGCAACTATAAACAAAAACGATTATTCATATTACAGCGTTGTTAATATTGATATTCAACAATATAATCAAAATAAATTTGAAGATGATTTAGAAATAATAAAATGTAATAGAGATACAGCTATAGAATACGAAAAAAATGGGCGTTCAATTATCGTTGTACCTAGACCAATTATTGCTGAAAAATTACCTATGGATTTATACCATTTGGGCGATATAATTGACAGAGGTTTTATTTCTGACAGCTTTTTGAGTTTATTATTTCTTAGAGATTTATGTGATAGTTACATAGAAACTTTTAAATACAATCCAATACACTTAACATTTGGAAACCATGAATCACAAGTACTTATGGATTCACTCATTATTAATTGTGAATATAATACAAATAAGTTTGCTAATCTATCTGATAAAGTTAAGAGAATACTAGGATTAGGATTTGGAGCATATCATTACATGGAAGAAATATATAGAGAAAAACTATGTAAAATTACAAAAGGACTATTCGAAAAAGGTTACATTTCTACGGGTTATATTGAAAAATTCGATAACAAGCCAGTTGCTTTATGGCATTCTTGTCTCAATGAAGAACACAAAAATAATTTTATAACTCTCTTAGATTTTCTACAAGATAATAAAGATTTTTGGAACTGTTTTAGTGAACTAAAATATAAATATCATTGTTTTAAGGATATTGATTTTGATTATTTGATTAAAAAAATCAAAAATAATATATCATCTGCACAAAATGATTTTCAACTGAACGATCTTGAATTTATGTTACTTAAGATAGCTACTGGAAATTTTATCATGAAAAGCAGATTTGAAATGATATCAGATATGTATTCGTGCAATAGCTTAAATATAAAAATTAAAAACAGAGGAGAAAAAATAAATTTGGTATTTTGGGGCGATCCAGATGAAGATAAAATTTGCGCTGTTAATCAAATAATTGGACATAAAGCCAATAATGGAAGGTTTGAAATATATCAATTCTATTCAGGAAATAATGAACAAAGTAAAGATGTACTAGATATCGATATAGCGCGTAGTTGCTTTTATGATATTTACAAGAATACTAGTCGTATATCTACAGTTTTTTTGGATAAAAGTTTAAATTTTCACGAAGCTATAAAACATACTCAGTGCATAAAAAGCACAACAAGTACTGATGCTTTAAAGATGTTATTGAGTGTACAGTTTCTCCAG
>CAKVBE010000059.1 GCA_934725005.1 uncultured Rickettsiales bacterium
GTGCATAGAAATGCGTTCCACATTCATTACAAGTTAATTCTTTTTCGGCTGCAACTAATAAAGTTGGATTAACATAATGTCCGTTTGGACAACAGTGATCAGCTAAACGTGAGTACATTAGACGTAAGCTATTTAGAAGTTCTGTTCCGGTACCAAAAGTACTACGAATACCAGGAATACCAGGTCTCTGATGTAAAGCTAACGATGCTGGAACGTGTAAAATTTCGTCTACCAATGCTTTTGGTGCTTGTGTCATGCGCCTTCTTGTATAAGTTGATAATGCCTCTAAATATCTTCTAGATCCTTCAGCATATAGAACACCTAATGCTAATGATGATTTACCAGAACCAGATACGCCAGCTATAGCAACAATTTTATTGAGTGGAATATCTACATTAATATTTTTTAAGTTGTGAACCCTTGCACCACGAACTTTTATTGCATTTATATCATTCATATTGACACAATCAATATAATTAAAAAAACATTAATAACACATTATTAATAAATAGTAATCAATTCAATTTTGTTTTTAAATATATTTTTCTGAAATTCTTGGTGCTTTATAATAGATATATCAACAAATATTATTTTAAATTATATAAAAATCAGATCATGTTACAACAATAATAAGTTGTATATTATTATCTATTTTTTTATAAAACGTAACATAATATGCAAAAACATAAATAAAAAAATTAAATTATTTGATATTTATAATATAAATAATTAAAATCTAATATGTACTTTAATTTTTTAATTTTTATGTTACTGGTTTTTGATGTTGGAAACACAAATATAAGTGTTGCTGTTTGTAATGGTGACAAAATAATTCACAAATGGAGAATAGTTACATCAAATATAGAAAATTATGAAGATCTAAATATCATAATGTCTGAACTATTCAAAATGGAACATATTGAACTTTCAATTATATCAAATGCTATTATGAGCTCTGTTGTTCTTGGAATTGATGAAATCATCTCAGAGTTTTGTTTCAAGAAAAATATCAAGTTAATGAAACTTTGCGATAATAATTTAAATATTAATTTTGATTCTGTTGTTCCTAATTGGAAAGGCTATATTGGTGAAGATATAATTTGTAATATTGTGGCAGGTAAAAAAAAATTTAAAGAAAATTTTATAATTATCGATATGGGAACAGCAATAACATTTGATATAGCTGGAAAAAACGGTTTACATATAGGTGAAGTTATTGTTCCTGATATAAACATAGCTTTAAAATCAATGACAAAAAACTGCTCACTCTTAGGAAACGAAAGTAATAAATTTAAATATCAAGACTTTGTTATAGGTAGAAATACTGAAGAAGCAATAAATGGTGGATTATTTTTTGGATACATAGGTTTGATAAGAAATATTGTTGAAAAAATAAAAGAAGAATACGGTAAAGAAATGAAAGCGTGCTTGACCGGCGGGATCTCAAACATATTTTTACATCACTTAAATTTTGTAAACGAAGTTGATAAAAACTTGACAATCAAAGGTTTAATTGAGATTTGGAAAGATAACGTATAGTATAAATGCAATATTGTAATTGCTAACTTTTTTGTGTGTTCAAACGAACACACTTAATACAGGGTTGAACTTTTGAATGTAAATTCATTAATTATTAAAGAATTTATTGTAAAAATTAATTTTTTCACCCAATTTTGTCTCAATATCTTTTATAATTATACTATCGTTAAAAATTCTATATTTATTAAAAATATTAAGTACATTGATATCAAATTTATTTGTTACCAAAACAGGTTCACTATCGGTAATATTCCAAATAATTACATAATCATTTTCATTAAATAATTTCGCATTATTTATTATTTCATTAATACCTCTTGATAGAACATCATAAAAATAATCTAGTGTTTCCTTGGGCATAATTCTATTTTTTTCGTTTCCATTAGAATTAGTTCTCTCATTTGCAAAATTGTTTGAAATAACAAATGGTACTGACATTATATGAAATGAAAATGAGTAATTATAATTTTTTGCTAAATTTATTATATATCTCTCAAATTCAGGTTCAAGAATCGTTACTTCAAATAGAATATTGTACTTATTTTTTATCAATTTTTCCAAAACACCGAATAGACATAACAATGCAAATCCATTAGTTTTTTCTCTAATCAAACCGATACCATATTTATTAATCAATTCATCATAATATGGATGACATTTAGCGAACAATCTAACAGCCAAATGTATATAGTTAGTGCAATTTATAGTGCTTTTTATGGCTGGAACAAGTTGTGTAGTTTTTCCTGAGCCACATTGTCCACCCAATCTTATCATAAATGGATCATTAACAGGTGTTACATTTTTCGTTATTTCATTATAAATACCATCAATCGTCTTTAAATATAAATCTGAATTAAATGACAACTCATTGTTTAGACAGTCTTTGGCAAATACCTTATATATAAAATCAACTGCTTTTTCCCTTAAATGTTCCATGTTAACAAAACCTCAATTATTTTAATAATATTATTTCTTTAAAAAATCCTTGTTTATATATACATTTTTTCTATCAATAACTAACAAACCCTTCTGGCATGACCTCCATAAAACAACATCTATAAAGCCTATTTTTTCCAAAGTAAGTTTATATAAATTGTCAAACATTATATCACAAGCCTCTTTAATTTTTGGTAATAATTTACTATTATCTACGAGGTCAACCAAACTTTCATCACCATACAAAGCAACACCTAATCTTTGAATCCATATATCATATTTAACAAAGTTTAATCCTAAATTTCTTGCCAGATGGTATTTTGTTATATTTCCAACATATGGCAATGTACCTAAATATTTAACTTTATCATCGATACTTTTTAATTCATAAAATTTTTTCTGATAAAGCTCCTTATTCTGCCAAACATCAAAAATTGCCTTAACTTTATTTTTATTACCATAAATTGAGTTCAGATCATCAATAGATATTAAACCATTTTTTGACTTTATTAAACTCATAATGTTTTCACACATCTTTTTTGCATAATCTTGTTTAAACCCTGCCACACATATGACATAAAACACTTCATTAGCAAATTCTTCAGGCGTAAAAACCTTACCTTCATTTAATAAATTCCTTAATTCTTTAAAAGATATCCTATCTTGATCTAGACCACATTCTTGTAGCATTAACTGTAAATAATTAAACACTACACAATTTATTTCATCAATTTTTTCTAATTTATTCATACCTTAAAACATCAATTGGGTTAGTTTTACTTGCTTTTATGGCTGGGTATATTGTAGCTAAAAAAGATAAAATCAATGATAAAGATACAATCATGATAACATTACTTAAATATACCTTAGATGGTAATTGATTCAAGAAATAGATTGTTGGATTAAATAAATTAACATTAAAATGCCTTTCAATAAACATTCTTATATTTTCAATATTTAGTGAAAACAATGTTCCAAATATTGCACCTAAAGTTGTTCCAACAAAACCAATTATAGAA
The DNA here is from genome assembly GCA_934725005.1 of uncultured Rickettsiales bacterium. The sequence continues at coordinate 3,495 of CAKVBE010000059.1, forward strand.
CCACATATTAAGAAAATTTTTATTATACTAGCATCAGACACACCTATTGTTTTTAAAAGCGCTATCTGTTTATTTTTATCCGTAACAAGCATTATTAAACTTGATATAACATTAAATGCTGCAACAATTATAATTAATGTAAGTATTATAAACATAACATTTCTTTCTATATCAAGAGCAGACATAATACTTGAGTTTGCTCTTCTCCAATTAACAATATTATATTCAAAATTATTTTGTGTTAATATCGTATTTATATATCTTTCCGTATCAGAAATTATTTTCTGATCTTTTATCTCAACTTCTATAGAACTTACAGCATCGTACTCTTTAAAATGCAATTGTCCCATTTCAAGTGGAATTATAGCTAAATTATTATCATATTCATATAAACCTGTTTCAAATGTACCAACAACGCTATATGTTTTTGTTCTAGGAATTATACCTAAAACAGTTGTATTAACTTCAGGAGATATAATCTTTATATCATCACCAATCGCCACATTTAATGATCTAGCTAAATACTTTCCAAGTATAACTTCATTATCAATGAATGTTTTTGAATCTGTTTCTTCATAGTCTGATAATGTTAAACCATTAGAGATCATTTTTTTATTATTCAAATCTTCAAATCTCATAGCTTTAACAAGACCACCTAAACTTTTTGAACTCGATAATATCATGGCTTGACTTTCTATTGCTGGTGTGACATTTACAACATTACCATTTTGCTTTATCAGTTCAACAATCTTTCTATACTCTTTTTTTGATTTATTTTTAGGAAATATTGTTATGTGCGAATTAACACCCAGAATTTTATCCATTAATTCTTCTTTAAAACCATTCATTACTGACATGACAATAATCAATGTCATAACACCAAGCATTATGCCAACAAAAGAGAAACATGCGGTAATTGAAATAAATTTTTCTCTTCTTTTTGACTTTAAATATCTAAATGCTATAAAAAACTCAAATTTTGAAAACATTATAATTATTCTTATCCTTATGATTTATGGCTATATTTTAACTAATAAAATCAATAATTAAACAATAATGCAATTAGAAAACAAACATAATATAATGAAAACAATATATTTTCATTCAACATTATCACCAACATTGAACCTATATCCATTCAAAAAATCACTAATATCCATAGGCTTTTTACCTTCCTTTTGAAGAATCAGAGGTTCTAATATACCATCTTTACATTGAATAAAAAATTTATCATTTAATATTGTACCAATTTTACCTAATATTTGCGAGTCTAAAATATTTGCTTTTAGTATTTTTATTCTTTTTTTATTATGAATAAAATAAGTTCCTATGAATTTGCCAAGCGCTCTGATTTGTCTCTCTATAAAAAAAACTGATGAATTTTGAAAATCAATTTTACCTTCACTACTATCTATTTTATTGGCAATAGTAGCAAGTGAATTATCTTGTCTTACCGTGTTTACAATTCCATTATTCTTTTCTATATCATTTATAACGTCAGTTAGCATTTTTGCACCAATTACAGACAAGTTATCATGCAGATACTCTAAATCCACATTTTTATCAATAATTATTTTATCTGACACTTTTAAAATATCACCTGTGTCCATTCCAGTATCGAGTTTCATTATACAAACTCCTGTTTCTTTATCTTCTGATAAAAGGCATCTTTGCATTGGAGCAGAACCTCTCCACCTTGGGAGTAATGACGGATGTATGTTTATAAAGCCATAAGTAGGAACATTCAAAATTTCTTCAGGTATTATTAACCCATATGCAACAACCACAACTATATCCGGTTTTAGATTTTTAAACTCTTCTTGATTCTTGTGACTATTCCTAAAACTTGATGGTGTATATATATTTACTCCATTTTCTTTAGCTATCCTGTATACCGGAGATTCCTGTATTTTCTGTCCTCTATCAGCCTTTTTTGGCTTTCTAGTATATACTGCCGCAAGCTCACTTCTTCTACAATTGATTAATTCATTTAGGGCTGGAACTGAAAATTCCGGAGTGCCCATAAAAACTATTCTCATTATTTTATACTTTTTTTAATTTCTTCACATTGCTCTGATAATATACTTCTGAACAAGTTTAAATCCATAATCTTATCATTAAAACAATCTTTTTCTTCCTTTTTTCTCAATTCTAAAATCTGTACTTTGGACAATTTTGGTCCAGATATAGTATTATCTAACTCTTTCTTTCTGTCACTAATTTTTTTATCATTCTCTCTATCAATAACATATTTATCCTTTTTTATGTTATTTAATCTTTCATATTCATTGTTATAAAAAATTAAAGTATCAGGATATTTTTCATTTGCTGCCACTTTACAGTTAAATCTGTACTCCAACTCTTTTTCAGAAACACTTTCTTCTAAAGTATCCAAACATACGTCAGATAATCTCAATGATTCTAAACACATATTGTAATCTTTTATATTATTTTTGTGTCTATAACAAACTGACTCTCTTCTTGTTTTATCAATCTTTTTATTATTCTCAATTTCCTTTTTCTTATTTTTTCTTTCTCTTAATTGTTGTACATAAATTATTTCTGTAGAAAATTTTTCATTAATTAAATCAAAATAATACCAATCACTATCTCTCAAAAACACAGT
>CAKVBE010000060.1 GCA_934725005.1 uncultured Rickettsiales bacterium
CCAATTAGAATATTTTTAATAATAATTCGCCACCTAAATTTTGAGCTTTAGCCTCATAATCAGCCATGATGCCTTTTGAGGTGGATAAAATTACAACACCTAATCCGTTATAAACAACTGGTAAATCTTCGACACTAGAATATAACCTCTTACCCGGCTTTGATAGAACCTCTATATTCTTAATAACAGGTTCCTTTCCTGAATAACTCAAGGTTATTTCTATTTCTTCAAAACTACCGTTATCAAAAACTTCGTATTCTTTAACAAAACCATCTTTTTTTAAGATTTCCAATATGCTAAGTTTTATTTTTGAACTAGAAGTAATAACTCTTTCTTTTCTAGCTAATTGTCCATTCTTCAAACAAGTAACTAATTCTGAAACTGCGTGATTTGTAGCCATCTTTATTACCAACTTGATTTTTTTACACCAGGAATTAAACCCCAAGAAGCTAATTGTCTTAGCATAATTCTTGATATACCAAATTTTCTATAATAACTTCTAGGTCTTCCAGTTAAAGAACATCTATTTTTAAATCTAACGCTAGACGAATTTCTTGGTAATTCAGATAGCTTTATCATAGCTTCTAATCTAGCTTCAGGTTGTAAGTTCTTGTCTTCAGATAAAGTTTTTAACTTCATTCTTTTGTCAGAAAACCTATTAATCTTTTCTTTTCTCTTGTTATTCTTAACAATAGCACTAACTTTTGCCATAATTCGTTAACCTCTATTTTAAAGGGAAATTTAATTCCGTTAATAAAGCTTTACATTGTTCGGCATTCTTAGCACTACTTACAATATTTATATCCATACCTAAAATTTTGTAAGCTTTATCTAACTCTATTTCTGGGAATATAGTGTGATCTTTGATACCAAAACTGTAATGTCCACTTTCGTTAAAATTATTTGAAGAAAGACCTCTGAAGTCTCTAATTCTTGGTAAAGCAATATATATCAATCTTTCCAAAAATTCATACATTCTATTACCTCTTAATGTAACTCTACATGCTATTGGCATTCCGTCTCTTAATTTAAATGAAGCAATAGATTTTCTAGCTTTAACTAAAACAGCCTTCTGTCCTGCTATGGCTGTTAATTGATCAACAACATATTTCAAAAATGTACCATCAGAGTCTGTTGCTTTGAATGCAATATTTAAGCAAACTTTCTCTAATTTTGGAATTTCTAATTCATTTTTAAATCCAAACTTAGCTTTAAGATTATTTCTAATTACGCTATTATATTTATCTTTTAAATATGACATTATTCACCTACCTTATTTCCAGTTTTTTTAGAAACTCTAACCTTTTTACCATCTTGCATTTCAAATCTTACTCTTACTGGTTTGCCATCCTCAACTAAAGCAACATTAGAAATATCTATAGGTTTTTCAACTTCTACTATTTGACCTGGAGTCTGCATAGTAGGTTTTTTGTGAACTTTAGCAACATTAATACTGGAAACAAGAACTTTATTCTCTTTTGGATAAACAGCCATCACATCGCCGATTTTACCTTTGTCTTTACCAGCAATAACTATTACTTTATCACCTTTTTTAATTTTAGCTGCCATTTTTTATAATACCTCAGGTGCTAATGATAATATTTTAGTAAATCCTTGGTTTCTCAACTCTCTTGCAACAGGCCCGAACACACGAGTTCCAATAGGAGAACCATCTTTATTTAACAAAACTGCGGCATTTTCATCAAACCTGATTGTGCTACCGTCTTGTCTTGTAATCTCTTTTTTAGTTCTAACTATAACAGCTCTAACTACATCACCTTTTTTTACTTTTGCTCCTGGTATAGCGCTTGCTACTGAGCAAATAATTGTATCACCAATACCGGCAATCATGTGATTAGAACCGCCTAAAACTTTAATACATTTAACTTCTTTTGCGCCAGAATTATCTGCAACTACTAAAACGCTTTCCATCTGAATCATTTTTATTCCCCTGCTTTATCGTCGACAATAATCCAAGCTTTTCTCTTTGACATAGGTCTACAAGACTTTATAAACACTACATCGCCAGCTTTTACATTATTTGATTCGTCATGAATCATATATTTCTTAGTAACTTTAACATACTTTTTATAAATAGGATGTTGTTTCAAGTATGTTGTTTTACCAATAACTGTTTTGTCGCCGGCTTTACTAATTACTTGTACTTTTATATTTTTTGTAGTCATAATTATGCCTGCATATTTAATTTAGTAAACAGTCTAGCTATTTCCTTTTTAACTTTCTTTATTTCAGAAACGTTAACTAAATCTCCGCTAGATTTTTTAAATCTCAAAGAAACCAACTTCTTTTTTAATTCAAGAATATTATCTAATAATTCTTTTTTATTCTCTACAGCCATTCTTGAACCTCTTATATAAGTTTAACAATCTTTGTTTTAAAAGGTAACTTTGTTGCTGCTTTGCTCAAAGCTGAAACAGCTATTTCTTCAGAAACTCCGTCTACCTCAAATAAAATCATCCCTGGAACAACTTTACACATCCAGTATTCTACAGAACCTTTACCGCTACCCATTCTGACTTGAGCTGGTTTGCCAGTTACAGGAATCTGAGGGAATAACCTAATCCACATCTTTCCCTTTCTTTCCATTGTTCTACTTACACATTTTCTTGCTGCCTCAATGTGTCTAGATCTTAATCTACCATTTGACATCAATTTCAAAGCATAAGTACCAAAAGCGATAGTATAACCACTGGACGCAACACCCTTGATCTTCTTACCGTTTTTCTGGCATTTTCTGTATTTTGTCTTATTAGGCAATAAATTCATTTTCTTATCCTTCTAATAAATTTCGTCTTAAATTTATCTATTAAATAATTATAAGTCAACACACTTTACTAAGTTACCTTTGAATAACCTAATAAAAATGCTGACAATTAAAATAAGTTTGATTATTTTTTATAAATCCAAACTTTCACACCAATAATACCATAAGTAGTATTAGCCTCTATATTAGCATAATCGATATTAGCCTTTAATGTATGAAGAGGTATAGAACCTTCTTTATATGTCTCAGATCTAGCAATATCAACACCGCCTAATCTACCAGAAACAGTCACTTTAATACCAAGTGCACCAAATTTCATTGCATTCTGAATAGCTTTCTTAACAACTCTTTTGAATGGAGCTCTGTTTTCTAACTGTCTAGCAATGCTCTGTCCTACCAATCTTGCATCTAAATCTGATTTCTCAACTTCAACAATTTTAATAGCAACATCTTTTTCGCCGATTCCTTCTACTTCTTTTTTAATTTTTTCAATATCGGCACCTTTTTTACCAATAATTGCACCTGGTTTTGCTGTATGGATTAAAACAGTTAAATGATTTCCTGTTCTTTCTGTGATAACTCTACTAATAGCAAAATTAGAGTATTTTTTCTTTATGAAACTTTGTATTTTCCAGTCTCTTGTAAGAAAATCTCTATAGTTGTTATCATCATACCAAACAGAATCCCAATCATGGTTAACTGTAACTCTAAAACCAACTGGATTAACTTTTTGACCCATAATTTAAGCCTCTTTTTCAGTTAAAATTATTCTAATATTACAGAAAGGTTTAAGAATTCTTGTTCCTCTACCTCTTGCTCTTGCTTGAAATCTTTTCATAACAAATGCTTTACCAGTATCAACTCTGAATATGTATAAATTATCTATATCCATACCAAAATTGTTTTCAGCATTAGCCATAGCCGATTTCAACAACATTTTTACATCTTTTGCAACTCTTAAATTACAAAATGTTAAATTCTTCATGGCTTCGGCAACAGGCATACCAGAAATAGCTCTTGTAATCTTTTGTAATTTCAAAGGACTAATTTTTAAAGCTTTTAAAGATGCTTCTGCAAATTTTCTTTCACTCATCTTTACCACCTGTTATTTCTTAGCAACTTTTTTATCACCAGCATGTCCTGTAAAAGTTCTAGTTGGAGAAAACTCACCAAGTTTGTGTCCAACCATATCTTCAGAAACTAAAACAGAAACAAACTTTTTACCATTATAAACAGCAAATGTAATACCAACAAATTGAGGTATTATTGTAGATCTTCTTGACCAAGTTTTTACTATAGGCCTTTTTGGATCAGCTGCTGAAGCTTTTGCTTTTTTAATCAAATAACCATCTACAAATGGAATTTTCCAAGTCGATCTTGGCATAACTCTTACCCTCTACTATTTTTGACGACTATGTATAATAAACTTATTGCTTGGCTTATTCTTAGCTCTAGTCTTTCCGCCCTTAGCACATACGCCTGTTGGGGAAACTGGAATTCTACCACCTCTTGTTCTACCACCGTGTGGGTGATCAACTGGGTTCATAGATTCACCTCTTACATGAGGTCTTACACCTAACCATCTGTTTCTACCAGCTTTACCAAGCTTTTCATTCTTTTTGTCAGCATTACTTACAACACCAACTGTTGCCATACAATCCAATAAAAACATTTTTGTTTCACCAGATTGTAATTTAATAATAGCATAACCACTATCTTTACCAACTAATTGAGCGAAACATCCTGCACTTCTTATGGTTCTTGCACCAGCGCCTGGTTTTGTTTCAATGTTGTGGATCAAGGTACCAACTGGGATAACTCTCAAAGGCATTGCATTTCCTGCTTTGACATCAACTAATTTTTTAGAAGAAACTATTTTGTCACCAACTGATAATTTATTAGGTGAAATTATGTATGAATATATACCATCCTCATATTTTATTAAAGCAATAAATGCTGTTCTATTTGGATCGTACTCTATTCTTTCAACTACAGCTGGCATATCAAACTTATTTCTTTTAAAATCTATAATTCTATAAGCTTTCTTATGACCACTACCTCTTCTTCTAACGGTAATTTGTCCTAAATTGTTTCTACCTGCTTTATCTCTAAAAGATTCAGTCAACATTTTTAATGGACTTCCTTTCCACAACTGACTTTTATCAACTAATTTCAAGCCTCTTGTAGAAGATGTAACTGGTTTAAATTCTTTTATTGCCATCTTTAATTACCCTAATTTAGCAAAGTTAATTTCTTGTCCATCTTTAACACTTACGATAGCTTTTTTAATATCAGATCTTTTACCAATTCTTCCTTTAAATCTCTTAACTTTACCGTGAGTATTAATTATGTTTACATCCTCAACCTCAACACCAAAAACTGTTTCAATTGATTTTTTAATATCTTCTTTTGTAGCACTATTAACAACAGAAAAACAATACTTATTTTGTTCCTTTAATTTAGTAGTTTTCTCGGTAGTAATAGGAGCAACTAAAATATCGTATTCATAACCTAACAACATTATAGCACCTCTTTAAATTTATCAAATGCTTTTTTGTCTAACAATAAATAATCATAATGTAAAACATCATAAACATTTAAAGCACTGCTAAATAATGATTTATATTCGAACATGTTTCTTAAAGATTTTAAAAAATTCTCATACTCTTCATTATAAGCTATTAAAGCACTGTTAATATTTTTACCTTTCAACTTTTTGTTTAGCTTATTGGTACTTACTTCCAATTTATCCATACCATCAATAAGTATTAATTTATTATCTTTAATTTTGTTTAACAAAACACAACTTAAAGCTTTTTTAACTATTTTTTTAGGTATAGAAAAACCGAAATCTCTTGGATGTGGACCAAAACATGTTCTACCACCTCTAAATTGAACAGCTCTTTTTCCACCGTGTCTAGCACCACCTGTTCCTTTTTGTCTAACTATTTTTTTTGTAGAACCAGATACTTCTGAAGCCAATTTTACGCTAGCCGTACCTAATCTTCTATTTGCTAATTGCCACTTCAAAACATAAGGAACACATGCTTCACCTTCAATTTTATCAAAATTGAAACCATTTAAAACTTCAGTTGTCTCTTGCAAATTGTCTAGATCTAAAACTGTAATATTCATTTCCAACCTCTATAAATTTGAAGTTTTAATAACAACATCACTTCCTTTGCTACCAGGTATAGCTCCTTTTATGCAAATCAAGTTATCACCTGCTTCAACTGAAATGATTTCTAGGTTCTTAACAGTAACTTTTTCATTACCCATATGACCAGCCATGTGCTTTCCTTTCACAACTTTTCCTTCTC
>CAKVBE010000061.1 GCA_934725005.1 uncultured Rickettsiales bacterium
TTTGGTTTTGATAGCCGATATTATAGGTATTCTTGGCGGTAGTTTAACAAGTGTTTTCAGTTTAAAGATCAATTTTGTAAGATACATGAATGTCACATTAGATTTTTTAAAAATGTCGGACATTGCATCGGGATTAATAAAATCCACGGTATTTGGTTTTGTTATAGCTCTAGTTGGTTGTTATAATGGATATAATTCAAAAGGCGGTGCCGAGGGTGTTGGTAGATCAACAACAAACGCTGTTGTTCAATCATCCATAATAATTTTATGTTTAAATTATTTGATGACCGAGTTATTTTTTGTATAATGATTTAAAATCGATATGGTATTACAAAATAAATTAAATATCACAAATCAAATTGAATTAAACAAAATTGAAGAAAAGATAAGTAAAAAAAAAGCCAAACAATTATTTGATAGCGGAGATATTAATAAAATCGAAGTAGGGACATTTAATGGATTATCACAGATTCATAGGTATTTATTTGAGAATATATACGATTTTGCCGGAAAAATAAGAAATGTTAATATATCAAAAAATAATTTCCGTTTTGCTCCATTAATGTATCTTGAGGTATCATTGAAAAATATAGAGAAAATGCCGCAAGATTGTTACGAAAAAATTATTGAAAAATATGTTGAAATGAATATAGCTCATCCATTTAGAGAAGGAAATGGCAGAGCTACAAGAATTTGGCTTGATTTAATTTTGAAAAAGGAAATTGGTATGGTTATAGATTGGAATTTAGTTAACAAAGAAGATTATTTACTAGCGATGGAAAGAAGTGTTATAAAAGATATAGAGATAAAGTTCTTACTAAAAAATGCTTTAACTAATAAAGTAAACGATAGAGAAATATTTATGAAAGGTATAGATATTAGTTATTACTATGAAGGATGTAATGAGTTTAGTATTTATAGTTTAGAGAATTAACTATATAGTTAAACCTTCCAATCCTTGACGGGGAAAAAACAAAGATTAAAGGACGAAAGCTTGCTTACAATCACCAGCAAATGACCGAAAATCTGAGTAATAGTCCACTAAGTTTCCGGAACGAAGTAGAGAAATGCCAACACAGTTGACAAAACAAAGGGGAACTTAAATTAGACAACGAATTTTTCTACCATTTTTAAAAGTTCCTATCACTATTTTATGGTGCTTTCCATCAAGGATGAAAAGTATTTAGCAATAGAATAACAAAAACGATAAAAATATTTTTTATTTTCTTGTTAAAACAAGTTTTTAAATATTTTTATACTTGTTTTCATAGTAATGTTATTTTCCTATAATTTATATTATGGAACAATTTTATTTATACAAAGGTGGTGATAACAAAACTCGGAGTTTTTCCTAAATAACATTCTAGCCTTTTATACAGCCGCTTGATCCATTTATAAGTTCTTTATAGTAAAAATCGCAATAACTTAAATCCCACTTTTTCTTCTATTACACTCTCTACACAACATTTGACAATTATCAGCAATGGTTTTTCCACCATCATGCCATGGTGTTATATGATCAGCTTCCATTTCTTTTAATTCAAAATGACAACCACACTTGGCACATATGCCACCCTGCTTCTCATACGCTTCTCTTTTCATCTTATCTGTAAAAGCCCTAATACTTAAATGCTTTTCCTTTCCATCCAACAAATATTCATAAACACCAGATTTTTTACTTACATCATCATCAACCATCAATTCATTAACTTTTTTTAAAATCCTCTTTTAATGCTGTTTCATAATCTCGTTTAAAAATTAAAAGTCTTTTTTTAATTGTATTATCATTTATTTTTATTTTACTATCTACAATTTTAAAGGGAGTATCACTAAAAAAAATATTTTCTTTTTTCTCATTAAAGCATTTCAAGAGATTATTATTTGAAGCCACTTTTTCTTCATTTTGATCGTTATCAAAACAACAAATAACTGGTGCATTAAATTGGTTAAATAATCTCCAATATTTTGGTAATTGATTTTTTCCAGAAACCCCCAAAACAGATACGTTATTTAGATTACAATCAAAATCGGCATGTTTTAAAAACAATGGCAAACAATACTCCTCAGTATCTCCTTCTGTCAAAATTATTGTTCTAGCAAAAAATCCCTCTGTTATTTTATTGTCTGGTAATAATGAATAAAATTCGCATATATTACCCACATTAGTTTTATCGACTGGTACTCCACTGTCAATACAAAAATTTACAAATTTTTGTTTAGTGTTTAATATTAATTTTGTATTTGTTTTACCACTATTTTCTTCATCTTCCGTTTTAAAAACTTGTCCTATAGATTCAAATAATTCAGTCTCTATAAAAGAATTAGAATGTGTAGATATTATAACTTGAAAACCACTTTTTGCTAATTCTTTTAATTGTGAAAATAAATGTCTTCTTGCTTGTGGATGCAAAAATAATTCAGGTTCTTCAAGTATTAAAATTCCACTTTCTCCCTTAAAAGAATCGGCATAACTTCTTAATAGTGAAATTAATGCAATATTTTTACTACCTTCTCCAAGTTCACATAAATCTAAATTATAGTCATCATCTTGATCTGGATCTTTTGCAAGTATATTTATATTGCTAAAATAATTATTTGGGGTAAAGCATTTAAAATCAAGTTCAAGCTTTACTGGTGCGTCAGCTTGCATTGATTGAAAATAATTGCTAAATTTCTTTTTAAAATTCTTAAAACCATCAACTTCCTCATATATTTCATTAAGTTCGGCAAAATTTTTTTTAAGTTTTTCTTCTTGTGCTTTCGCTTTTTTACTAAACTCTCTTTTAATCTTTCCAAGTAAACTATAATTAAAAAAAGATGTTTGTTTTTCAAAATCTCTATCAGCTCCTAAATATATACAAGGAAAATCATCTTTAATATTTGTAGTGTAAATTCTTTTATTATTAAATTTATCATTTGAATTATTATAATATCTAACACACCACTTATCTTGTTTACCTGTTACATCTTTAAAATCAGTATCAAAAATTGCAATTTTTCCATTATCAAATTTTAATTCAATTTTTATGTTTTTGTTTATGTCTCTTAAATAATAATCATTATTATTTAAATCACTTGGCTTTTTCCAATTTTCACCACAAATCAAATCAATAGCCCTAACAATATTTGATTTACCAGCATTATTATGACCAGTTAAAATCAATAAATTGTTTTCTGGAAAATTAATATCTAAATTTTTAATACTTTTAAAATTTTCTATATGTATATGTTTTATTTTCACTTTTTCATCCTTATTATTATTCTAATTTAAAAAATTGGATGTTGTTGGGCTAAGCCCAACACAAAAACATTTTACCTATTGACAAATCTTTCTTTTGCTAAAATTTTTCTTTCTTCTACACCTGGTTGGCCGAAAGGATTTATATTATTTAGTCTTCCAACAATGATTGTTTCTAGCATGTATTGCATTAATAATTGTGATAGTGATCTCTCATTAATGTCTTTAAATGTTATTACTCTTACTGGCAAACCACGTTTTTCTAGGATTTCAATTGTTGTATCAAATTCAATTTCAGAAATATCGTCTAAGCTCATACCTAATAAATAATTAAAACCGTCATTATATGATTTTGTGATTTTTAATGACTTTTCGGATTTTTCTCTCAAAATAAATGTGTAGAATTTATTTTTTGGACCGTCTATGTATAACTGTAATTGACTGTGTTGATCAACTGTTCCCATTGCATTAATTGGTGTTACACCATAGCCATTTTTGCCAAGTGACTCAGCCCAAATTTGTCTGTACCACTCTGTTAAAAATTTCAATTTATCAACATATGGCATAACAACGCTTTCACATATGTTGTTATTATAGAATTCATATTGTAAAGCACAAATTTGAGAAATGAAATTATCGCTGTTGTTAAATACATATTCGAGTGTATCTTTTGCACCGTTTCTAATTTCTGCTATGTTCAATCCCGCTATATGAGCTGGAATTAAGCCAACATTGGATAAATAGGAAAATCTTCCACCAATTTTTTTATCATGTGGGAATGTTTTTATATCAAATTCTTTCGCTAAATTTGTTAATGGACTTTCTTTATCTTCTGTTAAAAAGAAAAAATGTTTTTTTATAGCATCTTTACCAAGTTTTTCTTCAACAATTTTTAATATTAATAATGTTTGAGAGATGCATTCAATTGTTTTTCCAGATTTGCTAACTGTTAAAAATGCTGTATTTTGTAAATCTAAATTATCAAATGTATCTTTTACTGTTTCATAATCAATTGATTCAAGTATTGTTATGTTTGGATTGTTTTTTAATGCAATTAATGTTTTGGCACCTAAACTTGAACCGCCAATTCCCATAACAACAGTATGCCTAAAATTGTTCTTTATAAAATCACCAAACTCGATTATGTCTTTTAAATCATCTGTTTTGTACGCTATTTTTAGCGCATCAAAATCAGTTTCTTTTTTAAAATCTTCCTTAATTGATGAAACTATTGTGTTCACTCTTGATAGTACATCTGGATTTGGGGTACCAAGATTAATTAATTCCTGATTGTATAACATAAGCCTATATTAATTATTAATTGTTATACTTCCACTATATTATGCCAATATTTAAATTCAAGTTTTGCATTTATGTGAAAATTATTAAGAAAATTTGAATTTTTTTTAATTGCATAAAAATGAATTTTTGCAAATTTGAATTAGAAATAATGAAATATTTTGAAAAAAAGTTATTTTATAATGATTAAATCATTAAGACTTAAAGTAAAATATTATATTATTATGGAAATATTTCAATCATAAAAACACATTTGAAATATTTCTAAATACTCTGAAATAATTTAATTAATCACTTGAAATATTAAAAAATATATAAAACACATTACTTTAAAAGTAATACTTAATAAGTAACTTTTAAAGTAAAATATAAACAAGTTTTATATGTTGATTTTATTGAATTAAGTTAACTTTATTTAAAGTTATAATTTAAGTTACTTTTAAAGTAAAATATTAGAAATATTGTGTAATATTTTATAGTTTTGTTAAAGTAACATTATATTTTACTTTTAAAGTAATTGTTTAAATATTAAAGTAATACTTAAATAAGAATTTGTTATTGAAATATTTATGAAATAATTGATATTTATCAAAACTTAACAATTTTTTAGACATAATAATACTAAATACTTGTCAGAATTTTAGAACATTACCTGATATTTTTTATAAAAGCGACTTGAAAAATAAAAACTACATAACCTATATGTATATAGGTATTTTAACAACTTGATAGAATATAATAATCAACTTAATATAAGTGTTATGGAAGAAGAAATTTTGTATACTAAAGACCATTATTGGATCATTGTAGACAACGGAGTGGCAACAGTTGGCTTATCTAGTTTTATAACAGATAAGATGGATGATATTTCTTACATTGAAGTACAGGACGTTGGTTCTGTTTGCAATAAAACCGATATAATAGGTGCCGTAGCATTCGATGGAGAAGAATTAGAACTTAGTGCTCCACTCACGGGCGAAATAATGGACATAAATGATGTCCTCTTAGATGAGCCTCAAAGTCTAAAAGATTCATTAAAAGACATAGACTGGATGTATAAGATGTCTGTCACACAGAAGGATGAACTAGAAGACTTGATGACCGAAGAACAATATCAAGAATTTTTAGATGAGGAAATGTAAACTCGAAGCTAAGTTATAAAAAGATAGTCGTACGACGATTGACGGTACTGACTTATTATTTAGTCAGTACCTTGTAATGTTATCTTGCCGCTTTTTTAAACATAAGATAGTATCTCCAACCAATAAATATACTTATTATGTACACAACATATATAAATACAAATGTTAATAAATATACAGGTGTGTATAAGGATAAGAATCTTGTTTTGGTATTGGCTGAATCTTTAAACAATTTTCCAATTGACGAAGAGATAACACCTACTTTGTATAAAATGGTAAACGAAGGATTCTATTTTGATAATTACTATGCCCCTTTATATCAAG
>CAKVBE010000062.1 GCA_934725005.1 uncultured Rickettsiales bacterium
CACTGATACAATAGTAAATCATAAAGCAAGTACGATTGGTATATGTACCAATGGATATATAGGTACTGTTACTGCAACATGTAACAATGGAGTATTAACATACAAAAATAATTGTGGTCGTGTATGTAATATAGATGATCTTAATTTAAAGAACCATGTAGCTTCAAGTCTTTATCCGGCAAAAAATACTGTTGAAACTTTTGGTATAGTTTATAAAGATGAAATTGGAACAATTTTATTTTCAAAACAAGAATCAAGTTCAAGATATTTCACTGAAGGTTCTTATGCTAATGCAACATGTACTGATGGGTACAGTGAATCTAATGAAGATGGTGAAGTTACAGATAAATATGCTGACACAAATGGTGAATGGAAACATTTCTATAAATGTACAAATGGTGAATGGAAAAGGGCAGGTTCATGTAAGAAAAATTGTCAAAATCCAACCAAAGACAATGTTATATTTGGAAGTAAAACAATAAAACATGGGGAAACCATAGATGGAATATGTAACATAAGTAAAGGTTATTTAGGAATCGTAAAAGCTACATGCAACAACGGAACAATAAGTTTTGAAGGAGAATGCGAAAGTGGCGTATGTGATATAAATGACTTAGGAACTAATGGTAATTTGAAAGGACATGCTGGTTCTATATTCTATCCTTCGAAAAATAAGAATTTGACGTATGGTAAAGTATATAAAGACCATACTAAGACAATTGTTTCATCACAAGAAACTTCTGACTCTCGTTACTTTGCTGATGGTTCATTTGCTGATGCTGGTTGTTCTAGTGATTATACAGAAACAACTCTAGATAGTGAAACAGTAATTACATCAATTACTGGTGGCAATAGTGGTTCATCAAGTACGGTTGAAAACTGGAAACACTTTTATGTATGTGATAAAGGTGTATGGAAAAGATTAGGTTCTTGTAAGAAAAAGTGTTATAAAGACACATGGGACGATTGGTTCGAAATTTTCCTATCTGATATGAGTGATAATCCATGTGGTTGTTCTAGTTTCCAAGGACTTATAACTGATGACAAATGGTGGTACAGCGATATAAATGACAATGATAAGTCAGTTGAGCCACCATATGGTAAAAAGGTTGATCATGGATACAATTTTTGTATAAGAATTCATACTAAAGCTAAAAGAGGAGGCGTTAAGAAGAATAAAGAATTTGACGGTAGTGTGTGTTATGAATGCGGAGCTGAGAGAGAAGGTGAATTCAAAAGAACATCAATGTGGTGTCCTTGGCACGATGATTGTAATTAATACCTAGTTCAACTATCAAATTTTTAGTAAATGTAAATTTTTGAATGTTTTTCTTAATTATTGAGCTATCAAAAAAGGGCTATATTATGCTGAATTTAATCCAGCATCTATTTTTACGATATATTGGATCTTTGAATTCAGCATAAAACTTTTATAAATCTCAATTAATTATATAGTTTAACAAATGATGTAAAAATTAAGTTATACAAATATCAGGTATTGAGTTTGTAGATATTTAACATCTCACAAAAAGTTTTTGTTATACTGAATTTAACTCAGTATCAAACGAATTTTTTATTTGTTTTATGAATTCTGTGAACCAAGTTCTGAGAGTGACTGTTTTATATTTCTTTATTCTCTAGGGTGGTGCTATAGATTGATGAATTAACATTAGAACGATTGATTATAAAATAAAGTTATATATCTCTTCCCTTACCTTATCAAGGCCAAAAGATTTTTTGCTACTACACTTTAAGATATCATCTAACATTGCCGCATGATTTTTTGACTCATTCTTCACACTGTTATAAACTTCTTCAAGCTCTGTTTTGTTGATTTCATCAGTTTTTGTTAATATTATTTGATACGGAACCGAGCATTGATCCAGTAAATATATTGCATCAAAATCATTTTCCTTAAGTCCCCTTCTGCTATCTATTAATAAGAATACGCGTCTTAAATTGCATCTGTTTGACAAATAATTAATTATTAATCTATTCCAATTTATTATATCATTTTTATTTGCTTTTGCAAAGCCATAACCGGGCATATCAACAAATGTTATTTTATTGGCAATATTAAAAAAATTTAGTTGTTTTGTTCTTCCTGGTGTCTTTGATGTTATTGCTATATTGCTCTTTGTAACTGCATTAATTAAGCTTGATTTTCCAACATTTGATTTTCCTAAAAATGCAATTTCTGGTATATTTTTTTTTGGAAACTGTTCAGAGCTTACTGCACCAAGTAAAAATATTGGCTTATTTTTTATGAAAAAATCTTCAATTTTATTCATTAATCGCTATCCTCCTCAAGCATTTCTTCGGTTAAATTGTATTTCGTTAATATTTCGTTAATCATTTCTTCGGTTTTATCTATTTCTTCTTGTTTTCTTGTGATTCTTGCATTCATTCTGGCTTTTCTTATCTTTTCTCTAAGTTTCCTCTTTTGTTCTTTTATCTTTTCCTTTAAAGATTCATTTTCTTTTTCATATCTTTCCTCTTCTGCTTTTCTTTGCCTTTCCAATTCTTCTTCTTGTAATCTTTTTGCATTTTCTTGCCTTTCAAGTTCTTCTCTTATTCTTTTTTCTTCTTCCAGCTTTTGTTTTTCTAACTCTTTTTTAGCTTCTTTTATTAACTCTTCTTCTTCATCTGCTCTCTCGCTGCAACCAAATTGAATATCTGATAAAAATGCTTTTCTTGATAATGTATGCATTATTGATAAAGAGATTAATAAATTTAGTATTGATAGGAATAATGTCTTGAAAAATATTGTTGAGTCAAAACTACTTATTCCACTTGATAATAACAAGAACGTTATACCATATATTGTAACTAGTTTTGCACATTGAACCTTCATATAAAAATTTTTGTTTTTGTACATACCAACTGTTCCGGCTAATACAAAGAATAGTCCAAATCCAGCTACGCAAAAACTAACCAATAAAAAAAACATTTGAAGCATAAAATTACCTTACTTTATTTGGTTATTGCTTTTTTTTCAAAAAGAAAACCTATCAAAATAACAAAATTCATGAGCATTAAAACATATCCTACATCTATAATATTATTGTATTTTACGTATGCAACAAAATACAGTGTTAATATTGTAATTATTATATCTATAGCCACGAAAAAACATAACATAATTGGAAATATCTCTCTATCTACAATTATTATGTATCCAATAAATACTAAAATAAACAATAAAAATAATAAAATTAAACTCATAATCCTCACCGCATAAAATTATATTAAACCATCATCATAAGTTCTTAGTATTTCTTGATTGAACAAAAATATATCTGATGGTATAAAGTACTCATAACCTAATGAATAAACAACAAGATATCCTTTTTTAATTGCTATACAAACAATTCCAGGCAGCATATTTAGAGTATTTACTAGTAAACACGTTTCACATACATCTTCGTTTTCCAAATAAATGTAGTCTACAAGTGGATTAAAATCTTTTGTTTTGTTTGTTAAGATTTTGTATGCAAATTTCATATTGTAATAGAACGCATTATTTATCTTTGAAAATATGAATTTATAAAAACCTAATTGTAGAAACAAATAATCATCTTTTTTTTGTATCAGTCTTAGTCTCAAAGCTAAATGACTTATGAATAGTGATAGGACAATACCTACAATCAAATATATGGAATTAAACTGACCATTTGATAGAAACAAAACTATCCATAAACCAAGGTTTATAAAAAATAATGTAAATAAAGTCCACATTGTATTTTTATTTTTTTATAATAATTTTATTACAACAATAGAATAAAAATTTTTTAATACAATTAAATTTATATAAAAAATGAAAGAAACTAAGCCTAGTTTATCTAGAGCAAGCGTTGTTAGATTGATATCGTGTCAAGCCTTATGCATGCTCAACGATGAATTATCTGATTGCAAGAATTTATATGAAATTTTAGAGAATATAAATGAATATTATGTAAAAGAATTCCTTGGAAAAGAAAATTCTACTAAAAATGATTATAAGTCACTTTATAAAGCGGAATTTTTGATAAATATGTTAAATGATGTAATTAGTCATATCTTGGAAATTGATGAAATCCTTAAAAAGGAAATTAGAAATTTTAGTAATACTATTGATAATCTTTTGGACACAACGAGAGAATGCTTTAGATTAGCTATCTATGAGTTTAAGAATTTTCCTGATCTTGCTGATGAAATAATAATAAATGAATATGTTGATATAATTGCCGAGTTCACAAATGATGACAATGAAACAAAATTTGCTAATAGATTTTTGGAAAATTTAGCCGTAAAATTGAGAAATAAAGAAGAGAAAATTAGTAAAGTTGAAGATAAGAGTAAAAAAAATAGAAAAATAATATCACTTCATAAATCTGAATAAAATATGAAAAACATACAAATATATACCGATGGAGCCTGTTCTGGTAATCCAGGTATCGGTGGTTGGGGTGCTATACTTATGTATAATAATGTAAAGAAAGAAATATTTGATGGAGATCTTGATACAACAAATAACAAAATGGAATTGACGGCAGTTATAAAATCCCTTGAGTCCCTGAAGGAAAAATGTGAAGTTGATTTATATACTGACAGTAAATATGTAAAAGATGGAATAACTCAGTGGATATATTCTTGGAAAAAAAATAATTGGAAAAATTCTAAAAAAGAAGATGTAAAAAATAAAGAACTATGGCAGAAGCTAGATGTGTTATCAAAAATTCACAAGATTAACTGGTTTTGGGTTAAAGGACATGATGATACTGAACTTAATAATAGGGCCGATGAATTAGCAAGAGCTGGAATCAAAAAGATAAAAGACTCTACTCAAACTAAATAAGTATTTAATTTTTTACTCTATTGTTTGTCACATTCATAATCTTTTCCTTATAATGCTTTTTACACGTGGTGTAACTGCTCATAATGGAGCAAAATAATATTAGAAATAGTAAAACGTAGCATAGAACTTTCTTAAACATAAAAAATCAAAATACATATTTTGTGTCTTAAATATCATAAAAATATGTTTTGTCAATAGAATTATTAATCATTTGGAATTGACATTCATATAATCTACTTTTCAAAACAGATTTAATTTTTTGTTTTCTATTAGATTTTTGAGTTCCAAAATTGTTTTGGACATTGCTTCATCGTAATTATTTTTTGAACTATTTTCTAGATTAATATAATTGTACAATTGTATTTTTTCTTTATACACTAATTCAAATTCGAAGTTTGAATTTAAATAATATAAATTGTACATAAAATCTTTTCTGTTATTCAACATTACATATAATTTATTTTCAGAATTTTGAATAACAGATACACCATTAGATTCAAAAAAACCCTTCAAAAATTCGAAAAATTCTTGTGGTAGTTTTTCATCTAAACCAATACTTATATTTAGTTTAGTATTTTTTATGTAATTTTTAGCTCTTTCATATATATCGTAGTTTACACTACTTTTGTTGTTAGATAGAAAGTTTATAATTTTAATATAATCTTCAGCCGTCGACATGTAGTTTTCTAGATCTTCTTTATTTTTATACTTTACTAATGGACTTGTTTTATTATCTATAAAGTTTTCAATTTTTTTATTTATGCATTCAAGTTTCTCATTATATAGTATCAGCAACTCATTTTTATTTAACGATATTTTGGTAAAGAATATTTCATCAATCTTATTGTTATTAATTAAATCAATTTTTCTGTATGCAATATCGTTTCGTTGTTCTAAATTGATTCTTTTGTATATATATTCGGATATATTTTTTATCGAACTATTTATTGAATCATATTTTGAGTTTGCATAACTACATGAATAAATGTAGTACCTATCTTCATATGTATTGCAGTACCAAGAAGGGAAAGCTAATTCTGAACAATTAGCTATATTTAATAAAACTAAAATTAATAAAAAATATTTTTTCACAACTTTAATTCATTAAAGAATTGATTATTTGG
>CAKVBE010000063.1 GCA_934725005.1 uncultured Rickettsiales bacterium
CTGTAGTGTAACAGATAGTAATGATATAGTCCCAACTGAACAAGAAATTTTGAATATTATTCCAGATTTTATTGGAAGAATTAAACAGATACCACCAAAATATTCAGCTTTAAAAATAAATGGCATGAGGGCTTGTGATTTAGTTAGAGAAGGCAAAGAAATTACAATGGATAGTCGAGAGATAGAAATTTTTGACTTAAAATTGAGTAACATTATTGATAGAAATACGTTTGAGTTTGTGGTTGATTGTGGAAGAGGGTGCTATGTGAGAAGTTTAGGTATCGATATAGCTAATAAACTTGGAATGCTTGCATATGTTTCAAAATTAACAAGATTAAGAGTTGGCAATTTTAGAATTGAAAATTCTATTGATATTGAAGATTTTGAAAATGCTAATGAAAACTATTTTATTAAACTTGATGATGTTTTAGATATGCCAAGTTATTTTTGTTCTGAGTATGTTTATAATAAATTAAAAAATGGTTGCTCAGTTTTTGATATTAATGTTGGTAATTGTGATAAATTAAAAGTTAAGTACAATGATGATGTATTTTGTATAGCTAGATGTGATGATGGTTTTATAAAGTCGACAACTTGGCTGGCTGGTTCGAATTAAAACATTGTATCTTATTTTATTTATGCTAAAATTTATCGTCTTGTTGTATTTTTTCTATTAATCTTTTATGAAAAAGTTTTTTTTATTAGTTTTTTTGTTATTTATTAATTATGCTCTTTCTGATGATGGGTCAATATCGATAGAAGCTGATACAATAAGCTCAAGTAATAATTCAATAAATGCCAACGGAAATGTAGTAGTAAAAAGTGACGATAAAAAACTGTTTACAAATGAGTTGGAATATGATAAGGAAACGAAAGTAATAAGTACCGAATCTAATTCAAAGTTCTTAACAAAAAGTGGTACCTTATACTTTAATAATGGTGATGTTACAAGTGATTTGAAAGACGGTAATTTTTCAAAAGCTAGTTTAAAGTTTAATAATAATGTCTTTATTTTATCTGATTATATAAAGAAAAAGGATAACGATACATATTTTACGAAAAACACAACCTATTACATATGTCCAGTTAACGAAGACGTTGGATCAACTTATAACGATGTTGAAAAGAATTTAAATAGTGGCTTTAATTGTAAAAATATATTCAGCATGAAGTCTAAAGATGCAAAGATTGATGGTAAAAAAAAAATTGTTTACTTAAAGAATTCGTCTATACGTTTTTTTAACTTTCCGGTATTTTATATACCATATTTTTACACGTCTAGACCATTTATTGATAAAGTGTCTGGATTTGATTTTCCTCATGTTGAAAATTTAGAAGATTATGGTTTTGGTATTTATTTTCCATATGTTTTGTATTTTGAAAATAATTCAAGATTAAAAGTTGATCCAGTTATCTATCAACATGGTAGTTTTGCTACTAAATTTATTTATAAAAAAAATAGTAATAACGGAGATTTTAACATAAATTTTACTTATTTATTTGATAACAAAGTGTCAAAGTTTAAAAAAAATATATTTGGTATTACTGAATATGAAGAAGAGAAATATAAAGACAATAGAGCTTATTTAGCTGGTATTGGTAATTATAAGTTTGATGATTATACTTTTATGGATTTTGATATTGGTGTTTTAAGTGATAATTACCTTTATAGGGATTTTTTGAAGAAGTATAATGATCATTTAAAATCAAGTTTTAACTTTTCGTTAATTGATTTTAAAAGCTTTAATTATACAAGCTTTAATATTACTGGTTTTCAAGAGTTGAGAGAGAATGCTAGCCTTAGGCAAAGAACGACCCCTTTTGCTATACCAAGAATAGATGTTCATTTAACTACTGACAATATTCTTGATAATAATGATAGTTTATTTATTGAATCTGATACAACTTTGTTAACGTCTGACATCTCTAGTATTAATGAAAATAAATACACAAGATATTATACTGATAAGAGAGTTAGCTATTCTACTATAAAATTTGGTTCAAAAATAAGAACAAATATGGATTTATTTATTGATTTCTATAATAAAGATAAAGAATTCATAGACACCAGTAACGAAGGTCTAATTTTAAGTAAAAATCATATAAGAATTATTCCAGAATTTAGTTTTGATGTAAGAAGCCCTTACTATTTGTTTAATTCTAAAAATATAGTATTTGAGCCGATTGTGCAGTATTATGTATCAAATAAAGATTATGGTTACAATAAAAAGTTTTTAAATGAAGACAGTAGAAAATCAGGAATAAATATATTGAACTTATTCAGTAGAAATAGATTTGTTGGTTTAGATAGAAGGGAGTATGGAGAAAGAGTTAACTATGGATTTAATTTAAATACAAAAACATTTATTGGTGATTTCTCATTTAAATTAGGTCAGGCTTACAGGGATACTACTGATTATGAAATTATTGGTTTTGATAAGAAATTCTCAGATATATTAAGTGGTTTTGGGTATGTAAATAATATCTTTAGTTTTGATTATATTATGAATATTGACAGAGCTGATAAGTATGTCAAATCAAATAGCATGTTGTTCAATATTTTTTTAGGAAAATTTAGTTTTTATTCAAACTATACGTATAATTATAATAAAAATTCACCTAATAATCATGATTTTATAAAAGAGGTAAAAACCGGTTTATCTTACAATTTTTATAGAGGTTGGAATTTATCGTTTGAATCAACTCACGATTTGGAAAGGAGTAAAATTACAGAAATCGATTCTAGTATAGATTACGGAAATGATTGTTTTGAAACTGGTATAAAGTTAGGCGGAGATAATTTTTCTGATTCTGGTGATGGTAAAAATGTTAATTTTAGTTTTTATTTTAAACTAAAAAATTTCTAAATATACCTTGAAATTACAATAAATAATGATTATAATTATAATTGTGCTTTGCACTATGATAATAAACGCGATACATAATAGATGTTTTGGACTCGGGAGCGGTACCCGACACCTCCACCAATTTTGTATTATGGGGGTGAAATAGTTTCGACAGACATTGAAAGGTATCTCTTTTATCCAGGAAGATACACCTGTGCATTTTGCAAAAAAGTTCAATTAAATTAAGTGCAAACGATAATAGTTTCACTAATGCTAGATTAGCTGCTTAACCTTCGGGTATATTTCTTTCGAAATATGATCACATCAGTGATTTGCTAATTTGAAGCGGGGTAGTGGAAGGGTCCTGTCAACAGAATCCCTTCTATAATTCTTAAAAGTTTTCTATAAATTCGTTCAACTTTTCTTTTCTTATATTTTTTATTCGCTTTGAACTAATTATTGATCTTATTGTATTAACTGTTTCATTAAAGTCATCGTTTATAACAACATAATCGTAATTATTTGAATGCCTCATTTCAAGCTTTGCTTTAGCTAGTCTCCTTTCTATATCATCAGTATTATCTCTTCCTCTCGATACTAACCTACGTCTTAATTCATTCATAGATGGTGGAAGTAAAAATATTTTTAACAATTTTTTAGATTCTATTTTTTTTGTTATTTTTTCAGCACCTTGATAATCTATGTCTAAAAAAATATCCTTGCCATTATTAAATTTTTCATTAATCTGGCTCATTAAAGTTCCGTAATAATTGCCAAAAACATCGGCATACTCTAGAAACTCATTATTTTCTATTCTTTTTTCAAAATCTTCTTTAGTCAAAAAATAGTAATTTACTTTATCAATTTCACCAATTCTCTTATCTCTTGTTGTTGCTGAAACTGACAATTCTATATTTTTTTCTGATTCTAATATCTTACTTATTAAAGTTGTTTTACCTGTGCCTGATGGTGCAGAAATTATTATTAAAAAATTTTCGTAATCTAGCATTTTTTTGCAAATTTTTACATATTTCTACAATAAAATATTATTTACTATTTTCAACAAAATTTTTTTTAATTAAATATTGGAAAATACTATGCAGATTCAAATTAAAATGTTAATAAAATGTTTCAATATTTTACTTAATATTTTGAATCATTATTATATAATGACGAATTTATTCATGTATAATCTAAATATTGATACTAAAATAAGAAATGTTGTGATAAAAAATGCTATATTAACTAGACAAGATAAAAATTTAATTAATTTACTATCTAAATTTATTTGATTCATGTAAAACTTTATCTCGCCTGAAACGTAATAGTTTATTATTACAGAAAATAAAGTACCAAAAATCACATTTATTTCAGAAAAAAAGAATATTGGAAAATTTCCAATTGGATCAGCTAAAATTTTCACAAATGAAAGTATAAACCATATTAATAATGGAAATAAAACAATATTTGGTACGTTTCTATATTTATACATTATATACCGCCTTTAAAAATATTAAAGTCATAACAAACAATAGTATTGAAGAAATTATGTTTATTATGTTTCCAGTAATAACACTCAAGTTTCTGACCTTTTTGAATCTAGATAAAAGCTTAAATCTGACTTCATTTGAAAAATAGAAATAACAATTGAATAAACTAAATAATACAAAAACCATTTTGTATAATTCATGTTTATTATAAACTTGACTGTCTAAATTAAGGTAGTTGTTATAACTCGTAGTGTAAGTAAATGCTATAAAATACCATGAATAAATCAATATACTAATATACAAAAATAACATTGAGAACAGGTAAAAATAATAATAAATTTTACTCTCTAATCTAATTTTATACAAAATATAATTTACAAAATCACTACTCATAATCTTATTCTAAACTACCATTAAATTCAGAGATTCTATCTATTAAAGATATTTTTTCTCCACTTTCTGCATTTAAACTGTCATTAATTTTTCTAAGATCGTCAAGATTTCTTAAAATTTCAACTCTTTCTTCTTTTCTTCGTTTAATTTTTTCTTCAGTATCATCTTCATAAGAAAAGTTCAGGTCTTGAACTAATTTCATTTTAACGATTTTTGTTGGATCTTTAACGAAGCCGTCGTTTTCATAATTAGATGTTTTAATTTTGTCAATGTAATCCATGCCGTATATAACTTTTCCGAAAATTGTATATTCACCATCAAGATGCGGTGCTTTTTCAGCTGTAACTATAAAAAATTGACTATCGGCACTATCTATATCATTTGCTCTTGCCATTGAGACAGTTCCTCTAACATGTTTTAAATCATTAATTTCAGCCTGAATTGTACCAAATTTACTGCCACCTTTTCCTGTATTTGTCGGATCTCCAGTTTGAACCATGAAATTTTCTATAGCCCTAAAAAAGGAAAGTCCGTCATAAAAGTTGTTGGCTATTAGTAATCTCATTCTATATACATGCCATGGTGCTTTGTTTGGGTACATCTCTATGATAACTACACCACCATTATCTAATTCCATTAATACAAGGTTATCTAAATTTATATTGTCAGGAATGATCCCTTGTTCAATTTCTTCGGCTGAAAATGCAGTTACATAAAAAAGTAACACGAATATCGCAAAAAACTTATTTAAAAATTTCATATATTAATCCTATTTGTTTTTAAGAATATCAGATATGAAGCTGTGTGAAACCCTATTGTTATCTTGTTCGACATTGTCATTATCAAGTTCCTCACCATTAAGTAACTTTTTAATATCATCATTGCTTAATGTTTCATATTTTAATAGTGCCTTAGCTATAATCTCTAATTCATTCTTGTTATTCATGATTATATTATAAGCTTTATTTTTTGCTTCGTCAATTACTTTTTTAATTCTTTCATCAATTTTGTTTAAAATTTCATTTGAACATGCTTCAGCACCGTATTTATCTTCATATTGTAAATTATTCGCATAGAATATAGCACCAATATCATCATCCATACCCCATTTTGTTAACATATTCTTTGTGTAATATGTTGCAGCTTGAATATCGGAAGAGGCTCCGGCTGTTATATTG
>CAKVBE010000064.1 GCA_934725005.1 uncultured Rickettsiales bacterium
AATTATCTAAAATTTTTTTCTTACCAAAACTTTTTGATAAATTTTTTATTTCAATTTTATTCATTACAACACTTAAAGTATGCGACAGTTGATGATAATTATGTAATATATCAATTAATTTTCAAGATACGTTTAATTATAATCTCACTATTTAACATGAAGAACATCAATTAAGAACAATTATTGAAAATTACAATAGGTTTATTAACCTAATTATTTTGTATACATTATTTTTATCTTGTATAGAATTTAATATATAATCAAACTTTTTGAATTGATTTCTAAACCAGGTATATTGTCTTTTCGCGTAGTGGCGAGTAGTTTTAACTGTATTTTCGATCAGCTCATCATCTGAAATTAACCCATTATTGTATTTTACAAGTTCTGTTAATCCCAATGTTGATAAAATGGAATATTTTTGTTTTTCGTCTAAAATATAGCTGTAATTCTTCATAAAATTATTAACTTCTTGCTTAGCGTCATTAAAAATTAACTCAAATCTTTTTTTGCATCTTTCATATAAAATATTTCTGTCAATATTTAAATTGATGTGGAAAAACATTTCTGGATTAAAAATATAATTGTTTTTTGCATCTTCATAAAAAGATAAATTGTTTCCACTTATTTGATATATTTCATATATTCTCATAAGTCTTTGTTTATCATTTTTATTTA
Organism: uncultured Rickettsiales bacterium; assembly: GCA_934725005.1. Next base: position 676 of record CAKVBE010000064.1, read on the forward strand.
ATTTTTCTAGCGCTTTATCATCAATCTTTTTAACTATATTGTAGAATTCATTATAACCAATTCTATTAAATAATTTTATAGTTTCATTTCTTAATTCTTGTGGCACGGTTGGTAAGTCTTTGATACCATTGATCAATCTTGATATATACATACCTGTACCGCCAACGATTATTGGAATTTTATTATTTTTTAAAGTCTCATTTACGCTTTTTTCTACTAATTTTAACCAAACATATACACTATTATTATCTTTTGGTTCCAAGACGGAGTATAATCTATGTTCGATCAATTCTTGTTCTTTTTGTGATGGTTGAGCAGATAAAACAGGTAAGCCCTTGTATATTTGCATTGAATCAGCATTAATGATGCAACCGTTTAACTTCTTTGCTAATTCGAAAGCCAACGAGGATTTTCCACTTGCTGTTGGTCCTGATATTACTATTATTTTTTCCATGTTATTCTGATATATTATCCGTACAATCCAAAAGATGCAAAACTTTTAAAATTTTTTTAACCAGTGTATGAGTTTATTAAAATACCTATAAACTGTTCCGGTATATACATTAATAACCTTTCCATTAAATCTTATTTTATACTCAGTATTATTATCACCTAAATAAAATATTTTCTTATTTTTATTTATTAAATCTTTTATTGTATTAAAATATAAAACCGTTCCTACACTATACTTCTTATAATTTATATCGTATGTTAAATTTTCCAAGTATGAATTTTGATTATTTGGCACATTGTCTATAAACACAATTGATACAATTTTATCATTTAGAAACATGGCATAAGCATCTGTTATTATTGAATTGTTTAAATAATAATTCATGTATTTTTTTAAACTTTCTACACTTCTTCCATGTGTTATATTCTTGAATTCTATAAATTTTTTATCTAACCCATTTTCAATTATTCCATTTGTATCATAATGTTTTATTTCTAATTTAAAGTTTTTCTCAATTTTTCTTGTGTATCTTCCTATATTATATCTTGTCTCACTGCTTAATCTATCAATAAAGTCATTAATATTACTATCTAGTTCAACAAAACAGTATTCTTCTTTTTTTAATCCATAGATTTCTGTACCACAATATTTAAACTTAACTTTATTTATGGAAAAAGTTTTGAATAAATATTTAATAAAATTCTCTAAAGATATTTTGTTTATTTTGACTAAATGCATTCCAATAAAAGCCGCTTTTCTTTCAAAATGTACAGGAATATACAATTCATCTAATTCGTTTTTTAGATAAAACAATGAGTAATTGTTGTTATAAAATATGTCGAATCTGTTGTAAATAAAATTTTCTGATAAGCTTGTTTCAATTAATCTTTTTTTATCGGGATTTTGTATTTCAATTATTTGTGTTTTTAACATATATGTTACATATTATATTAATAGAACCATCTTAGCAACTAAAATAGTAGAATTTTTTATTTGGAATAGTATGGATATGTTGCCACAAATTTATTTATATTTAGAACAAATTTTTGTTAAAATTAAATATTTAAAAATTAATTGTATTGATAAAAATTTGCTCTAAAATGAAAAGAAACGCTTTAAAAAATGAAAAATAATGTAATAGCCGTTGATGGCCTAAGCGCATCAGGAAAAGGTAGTCTCTGTAGTTCCTTGTCAAAAATTTTGAATTTACCGTACCTAAATACGGGTGCATTATATAGGGCTATTGGGTTGAAACTGAAACAATTAAATTTTAATAATTTTAATAATGTTAGTGACTTATTAGGTATTGCTAGTAGTATAGATTTTTCAAAGTTAGAAGATCCTGAATTGTTTACCGAGGAGATTGGTGGTTTGGCATCAAAGGTTGCAAAAATACAGGAAGTAAGAGATTTTTTATTAAAATTTCAGAAGGATTTTTGTAATAATGAAAAAGGTGCAATTCTCGATGGAAGAGATACGGGAACAACGATATGTCCAGAAGCAAGATATAAGTTTTTTATAACAGCTTCAGCTGAAGAAAGGGCTAAAAGGCGTTACAAAGAGATGGTTGAAAAAGGAATAGATTTAGATTACGAAACAATATTACAAAAAATAAAAGAAAGAGACTTTAATGATATAAATAGGCCAAATTCTCCATTAAAAAAAGCAGATGATGCTATCGAAATTGATACAACAAATATGGGCAAGGAAGATGTTTTGAATAAGGTTTTAGAAATTATTAATATAAATAAATAAGGTTTTATGAGACAAATAAAAATTTCACCATCAATTTTATCTGCAGACTTTTCAAAATTAGGTGAAGAAGTACAAAAACTTAATAAAGCGGATTATATTCATATAGATGTTATGGATGGGCATTTTGTGCCGAACCTAACTTTTGGTACTAAGCTTATAAAAGACATTAGAAAATATACAAATAAACCTTTTGATGTCCATTTAATGGTTGACAATCCGGATTTTTATATACCAAATTTATTAGATGTTGATTTAATAACGGTTCATTATGAAAGTTGTATACATTTAAATAGAACAATAAATGAAATAAAAAAAATTGGTAAAAAGGTAGGTGTTGCTTTGAATCCAAGTACCAATGAAAATGTTTTAAAGTATGTATTAGATGATATAGATTTAGTGTTAATTATGACTGTTAATCCGGGTTTTGGTGGGCAAAAATTTATTGATTCACAATTAGAAAAAATAAAAAATGTTAAAGCATCAATAGGTGATAGAAAAATATATATTGAAGTTGATGGTGGAATAGATTGCAAAACATCAAAGTCAGTTATAGATGCTGGAGCCGATATATTGGTATCAGGAAGTTATGTTTTTAAACAAAACAACTATGGTGAGGCTATAGATAGTCTAAAACAAATTTAAAGTTAAATATTGGTTTGTAAGAACCAATATTTTTAATTTATAAATCTATTTCTGGGTGGTGTTTTCTTATGTATTTTATATATTGATTATCTATATAGTTCCATGTTTTTTCTCTTCTTAGGACTTTATTAATGTCAATTTTTCTTCCTGAAATCTTTTCGTAATTTGTCACCACATTCTTTAGCAAAATTTTGTCGTCTGTTCTAGAGCAAATCCTTGATAGATCACTATATATATCTGACAATCCAGCAAATGAAAAATCCAAAATCGCATTAAAATTATCATTTTCATCTAACAAAATATTTCCGATGTTTAGATCACCGTGCACAAAAACGACGCTATTTTTTTCATCTTCCTCTAATTCCTCCAGAAGACTATAATCGTAATCTATTTCTTTATCAACTTTTGCAAGTTCTTTTAAAAAATTAGATAAGTGCCTTTTTGCAACACTTGGTATTGTTTCAATATTTATACTATGAATTTTATAAAGTGATTTCGCTATTTTGTTAGAGAGACTCTCAATTTTTTCTTTTGATAGTAAATCTATTTTATTACTTAAATCACTACCTTCAATTTTTTTATGTATTGAAAATGGTTTATCATTATAATAGAATATGTTTATATTTGGACAATTTAGCTTAACAGTTTCTTTTAGGAATTGTGTTACATAAACATCCTTTTCTATTTGCTTGGAAAAAAATTCATTTCTTGGAAATCTTGCTATATATTCACAACTATTAGTATCTATATCAAAAACTATATTTGTCCAACCTTTTGTTATTTTCTTAATATTTTTTATGTTGTTTGGTATAGCTTTACTCAAAATTTCAATGAAATTGTCTGTCTCTAAAAAGTACATGATATTTTTTAAAATAATAATCTATGGAAGTATAAATTATTTGTTTTAAACTTACCACAATTATTTTTATTTTTTTGTTGCAAAAAATTATTTGTATTATACAATCAAAGTGCATTGTTTTTATTTATGGTATTACTTATGAATAGGTTTGTAAAAGTTTGTATTGTTATGTTTGTGTTGGTTTTAATACAATCATGTGCTAGATCAAAAGTGGTTGATGTAAAAAGTCCTTGTGTATCTGGTGAAGATGGGCCATGTAGTGTTAGGAAACCAATAAATACTTGGATGAGCGCTTAGTATTATAAAAATGAAAATCCTTTTAAAGCCATACAGATTAGCTTTGATCATATCGCTGTTAGTGATATGTCCCTTCGTTTGTTTTATTTGTAATTGCAATTTTCGTTATACAGAAGATGTAAAAGTTGCAAGTAATGGTAGTGTGTTTAAAACGAATGTTTTGAATTTTAATGAAAGAAATAATATTGATTTTAATGATTATAATTCACTTTTTAGCTATGTATTAAATAAGGTCAAAACAAGCTATGTTGAAGATATTGATGAAAAAAAGTTGTATGAATATGCTTTAAATGGAATTTTGTCGTCTTTGGATCCGCATTCTGCGTATCTAAACAAAGAGGAATATGACGAATTAAAAGATAGTACCAGAGGTGAATTTGGAGGTGTTGGTATAGAGATTACAAAGGAGTTTTCGTTAATAAAAGTTATATCTCCAATTGAAGGAACTCCTGCATATAAGGCTGGTATAAAGTCTGGTGACTACATTAGTCAAATAAACGATAAGTCAGTTGTAGAGATGGGCTTGACGGAAGCAGTGAAAATTATGCGTGGTAATCCTGGAACCGAGGTTAAACTTACTGTTTTAAGAGCTGGTGAAAGTAAACAATTAGATTTTAATATAACAAGAGAAAACATTTCTATTAAAACGACTAGAAGTGAGATATATAATGATGTAATTTATCTAAGACTTAATAGTTTTACTGAAAAGGCCTATCAAGAAACTCTAAAAAATATAACTACAAAAATAAAAGAAATAGGTGGTGAAGAAAAAGTAAAGGGGATTATACTTGATCTCAGGGGTAATCCAGGCGGGTTGCTTGATCAATCTGTAAAGGTAAGTGAATTGTTTTTACCTTATGGAAAAGATATAGTTTTTACAAAAGGTAGGAATGGTGTTGTTTTAGGTTCTTTTAAATCTAGTAACAAAAAACCATTACTGTTTAATGTACCAATGGTGGTTCTTATAAATGAAGGTTCAGCTTCTGCTTCTGAAATTGTTGCCGGTGCGTTACAGGATAATAAAAGAGCATTGATTGTTGGTACTAAATCGTTTGGTAAGGGATCTGTACAGACGATTATGCCTACCCCAATGGATGGTGCGATAAAAATGACTACAGCGAGATATTATACACCATTAGGACGTTCGATACAGGC
>CAKVBE010000065.1 GCA_934725005.1 uncultured Rickettsiales bacterium
TACCACAAACATAAAAACCATCATCTGGATACAAATCCCTTCCGGTAAAAGATCCTATATACCCGCCGCTAATCTGAGTCCTAAAAACTAATCTCTTATAAATTTGTTTAAAATTAGAAAAATCAGCAACAGCCTTCATATACTCCTTATTACCACCTAAAATTCCAGCGATTCCAACATCAATGTAACCATAGTTACCATTTAGAGGATAGTTTACATTATCACGAGTATCATAATATAATATGGTTCCAATCAAAGACGTATTAGAGTCATTATTGTCCAAAACATCCTTATAGTTATCAGATATATCAAAATTCAACTTATGAATAAAACTATAATAAAATTTCTGAGAAGTAGTACTTGATATTCTATATTTTGTATAAAGATTTGCGCCATATATTTTTTCATTATAGCCCAAATCATTATATTCACTATAGTTATTTTTATCGTAAAATATATCAAAACCACCAAACATTTTAGTGTCAAAAATATACGGCTTACCAAAACCAGCACTAAAATTATCTCTATATTTAGAAACAATAAAATCAGTACTAAAAGTCATCAATCTACCAAACAAATTGGTCTTTTCGAAGTTGAAGTTCACATTAAACTTATCGAGTGTAGAATATCCAAAACCAACACCAACTGTACCAGTATTTGACTCTTCAAAAGAAATGTCTAAATCAATCTTGTCTTGTTCGTCAAGCATTGTTTTATTAATATTTATATTCTCTAGAAAACCCAAAGAAATTAAATTTTGTTTAGCCTCTTCAATTAAATCTTCATTTATCATTTGGCCTTCAGACAAACCGATTATATCTCTTACAACATATTCATACGTTTTATAGTTGCCATGAATGTTTATCTTGTTTATGTAAACCTTTTTGTTATTCTCAACATAAAGAATAATATTAGCACTGTTGTCATCGACTTTTGAAATATCTGGAATAATTGAAACAAAACTAAAATTACTTTTGTTTATAATATCATTTATGTAACTAATTCTTTTTTCTAAAAGTCCCAAGTCTATGTAATCACCAGGCTTAATTTTGATATTATCAATCAAAATATTCTCGTTAAAACCATCTACAGTATTTTTAATCAAAATGTCCTTAAGTTTATATCTTGTACCTTCATAAATTTTATACGTTATGTAAGCATGTTTTTTGTCATCTGAAATTTTATACTCGGATTCAACGTTAAAATCTAGAAAACCGTTATTTTTGTAAAAAACATTTAGTAAATACTTATCATACTCAATTTTCTCAACAGAAAAATTCTTGGACATACCAAATCGCAACAATCCATCTTCTCTACTAAAAATTTCTCCACGTAAATCACCTTTGCTAAAACTTCTATTGCCAACAAACTCAATTTCTTCAATTGAAGTTTTAACATTTTCATCAATTTTTAGATCAACTTCAACAACATTATTATCAATTTCGTTCACGCTATATGAAATGTCAGTTGACAATAAACCAACACTTTCGTAAGCCAACGTTAGTGATTTAATATCACTATCCAATTTATCTTTATCAAAAAAGCTATTATCTGTTGTAGATATTATTTTCTTTATAATATCGTCCTTCAACTTTTTATTTCCTTCAAAATTAACTTTTTTAATTAATTTTTTTTCATTAATATCAATAGTTATTTTGCCATTTTTATTAGCTATATCATACTTTTCTATAAAATCATACTCACCAAGCTTACTACGTATAATATCAATCTTTTTACCAGAACCATTCACGGTACTAAGTTTCAACTCATCATACAGAATCTCGGAACTGATTCTTTCAGTTCCATTTATAACTAAATTACGAAACTCATCAGAATATGAAACATTGAAGATTAAAATTATAAATAAAAAAACAAAAAACCTTCTACCCAAAAATAACATCTTTTATATCTTTTACAGTTGCAAAAACCATTAATATAACTAACACAACATATCCTAGTGTAGAAACATATTTCTCACACCTTTCAGATAGTTGCTTTCTAAAGAGAATTTCAACTATACATAAAAATATTAAACCACCATCAAGAATAGGAATTGGTAACAAATTCATAACACCTAAGCTTGTCGATATTAAAACTATAAACATTAAGGCATTAACAATGCCATTCTTGAAATACTGTCCGGAATATTTAGCGATCTTAATAGGTCCGCTTAAACCATCTGTACCACGCTTAAGGGTTATCATCTGCCATACTGCTGTTAATGTGGTTTTGCACATATTATATACTGCTCCAACACTCTCATATATAGAATCAATAAATGATAATTTTTTAAACTCAAGTTTATTCGAGGCTATACCAACAAAGTTTATCTTAATTTCATTACCAAAAATATCTTTTTTAACCGTGACAACAGGCGAAACATTTTTATACACAATTTCTTCATTCCTTCTTATTTTAAAATTAATACTATCATCAACACTCAACGCAATAAGCAAACGGACATCATCAAATGTTTCAATATTTTTATTATTAACTTCTAAAACCTCATCACCAATATTAAAATCATACTTTTCGGCTGGACTATTTTTAATAATTTCAGTTATTATCGGTTTTATAGTGGTCATTCCTTTTATACTGTACAATGGAATCAATATAGCTATTGCTAACAAAAAATTAAAAAAAGGTCCAGCAAATGCAACACTAATTTTTACTAGAGGCGACTTAAATTGTAAACATTTCTTCTTATCCTCGTCACTCATAGATTTTACCAACTCAACATTTCTCGATGAAGACGAAGCATCTTTATCACCAAACATTTTAACATAACCACCAAATGGTAACCAAGAAATTAACCATCTTGTACCACTCTTATCAATCCAACTAAAAATCTCCTTACCAAAACCTATAGAGAAACTTTCAATTTTAACACCGTTCAACTTTGCGATCAAATAATGACCAAATTCATGGACAAAAACAACTACAGAAATTACAACAACAAATGCCAATATACTTATAAAAAAATCTAAAATCATTTCGAAAAATTTAATTGAAAACAGGATACATTAAAAAACAATACACTTAAAAAACAATAGAAATTTAATTAGCAAATTTCATTATTGTGTTATCTCAACAAAAAAATTATATATACTTTTATCTAACATTGATGTATTTTCTATGCATATTTTTTTGAGATTTTCATTACTTTTCAGAACATTAAAATTTGTTTTTTCATAAATATTCAAATTATTTTTTATACCATAAACTATAGATAATAAAACACCAACTATACATGTCTTTATATTAGCATCAGATGATGGTACCCTAAACTCTATTCTTCTAGATTTTTTATCAAGTTCTTCGTATTTTGTAAAATCTTTTGGAGTCGGTATCCTTATTGAAGCAGTTCTATTATTTATTCCCCAACTTATAAATGTTGGAGCTGGTATTTTTCCTTCATTATATAAATTAATATTTTTTTCAAAATTAAATCTCTTTAAACAGTTACTATCTTTTATATACAATGGCAATAAAATATTCATCATATACAAAATTCCATTTACAGAATTTATCAATAAATCGCTTTCAACTTTATCATTACTTTCATTTATACTTCTTGCAAATAAATTATTATTATTTTTGTCAACTAAATTAATATTTAATTGTAGCGCGCTAAACGCATCATGTAACAATGGAGCAGTTGAAAATATAGCATAAAAATTGTTTATTAAAAAATTTTTTAAATTATCATAATCTTTAATTAGCTTATTCAAATCAGTATATTTATCGAATCGAATTTCTATTTGATTATTTCCACGTTCTTCATCTATCTCTAGAATATTTATATCATTTTTAGAGCAAAAATTTTTTGTTATTTCATAAAATTCAGAATTATTATATTTTTCATTTAAATAAAATTCTATCTCTATACCTATAACGGGGAAAAAACCCTTTTTATTTAAATCATTGATGACTTTTTCTAAAAAATGATCTATATTATTTTTTATGTAAAATATAAAAACAGTGTTAAAATTACAATAAACAGGCACCGTACTAACTTTATTAAAATCAGTTGTACTGTACACTTTGTCATTTTTCCAGAAATAACTAAAAATTTTTTTAATAAAATTTAATTTACTCAATAAAGCCAAAATCCGTTCCATTAATAACGTATATTAATCAATTTATAAAAAAATTAATTAACTTAATTCTTACATTTTAATTAAATAAATAAATAATCAAAGAATTTTCACATAAAAAATGTATTTAATACCTGCCATTCTGGGAACAAAACTAATAATAAAAATTTTCTTGTTTGCATTGTCTTTAAATTAATTAATTATTAACATTCTTTATGACTAGGATTAATAGTCGAATATAGTACAATAATTTAATACAAAAATAACTAATACAGAAAATGATAATAAGAAAGGCAACACTTGATGATGCCAATGGAATTTTTGACGTATACAAGAAATCAGCAAAAGTCTATCCGGAAAACTTAACTCAATATGAAGATGAGTTAACACTAGATTATATAAAATCAGAAATAAAAAACGCATTAGAAAGAGGTTTAATACTAGTTGCAGTTAATAATAATAAAATAATTGGTTCACTTAAAGCTTATACAAGCAAATATAGAAAACTAGCTCACATATTGGCAAACGCTACTTTCACTTCATCTCCAACATTTGATGGCAAAAAAGGCTTTATTCTATTGTTAAAGAGTTTTTTAAAACACATACAACTTGAATATCCACATATATATAAACTTGAAGGTGTTCCACATGAATCAAGTAAAAAGCTAGTAGAACATTATTTGAAATATGGTTTTAATATAGAATGCAATATAGAAAATGAAATTTTTAACACAAAAAAAATTATTTTGAAAAGGAAGTTGTTATATATTGGTTAAATAACAATTTTTCTATGGAAAGTTTAAAAGAATATCAAAAGTACTTGTATACACTATTGAAGTTTCAATAAATCTAATTCATATTCAATCATGGTGTTGTGTTTCCAAATACAACATCTAATATTTACAAAATTGATAAAAATAACTAAAATATGTATTGTATATTTCTGATAAAAATTAAACATATAATATAAATACAATTATGTAGTTAGTTGAAATTATGAAAGCGACTATTCACAAAGAAAATAACGATTTGATTTATTTTATAACTTTTACAGTTAAAAATTGGTATCACATTTTTGACAAAAATGACAGATTTAGAATCTTATCAGATACATTAACATTCTTTCAAAAAAATCAAGGATTAAAAATATTTGCCTATGTTTTTATGTTAAATCACGTACACTTAATAATTCAATCCAGAGATAATAATATTATTAAATTTGTAAGGGATTTTAAAAGATGGACATCAAGCAAAATAAAGGAAAATTTAATTAAATATGAACCATCAGTCCTGAAACTATTTTTGGACCAACACAATAATTATAGTTTTTGGCAAGATACAAATAAACCAGAAATAATTGCCACAGATAAATTTTTTGAGCAGAAATTAAATTATATATTCAATAATCCCGTTAAAAAAGGTTATGTTGACAGACCAGAATATTGGAAATGGAGTTCAGCTAATGAAAATAGTGAAATTAAAATTAACGGCTTCGATTTATATTAGTTAATATTTATGAATACTAAGTATTTGGTCTGTAGGCTCAATACCTCATGCAAGGCTTTATTTCACGAGGTGCGGGATCTCCGAATCCCGCACCAACTATTAACAGAACTTAATTTTTATTATTTATTAAGTTAGTTATTTAATCAACATTTGCAAACATTAGGTATTGAGTTCGGAGACTCAACACCTCGAGAAGGAGTTTAAACAATTTACAA
>CAKVBE010000066.1 GCA_934725005.1 uncultured Rickettsiales bacterium
TGATCTATATTATGCTTATCAAAATAGTCAGCGCAATGTCTATAATAGAACGTATGTCTATTTAATACATCACCAACAAACAAAGATAATTTATTAACCTTAAACTTTTCCAGCTTTCCATCAATGTTCCAAACAATTTCTTTGTTATTCATTAATCTTCTTAAATCAGACATTATAAGCTTCATATTTTCACCCATATAATAATCTTTTTCTAAGCTGATTAATAACTGTAGATTTACATTGTTTATACTATCTTTGCAAAATTTATTTAGTGTTTCTTCAAGATTTAAATAATTAAAATACAACAATTTATTCACCTCCAAATTCCTATATAAGAATCATTAATCATTTATATTATTATACCACAAATATTATAATAATATAACATGTTGTTATACATATAATGAGAAATAAGATAAAGTAATGCAAATTTTTTTTGTCAAATTTATTTCAAAAGATTAAAAAAATTATGAACAAACATATTGATCTATAAAATATAACATTTTAAAATCATAAATGTATTAGAATAATATAATATAATTATATACTTATCTCCATATTTAACTCCTAAAAAACCGTCACGTTGTGACGGTTATTTTTTGTTTAAATGTATAGTTCGTGGATTTTAACACTTCATAAAGAATTAGATTAAAAATAATAGCTTTTACAACTCTCAAGCACCCTATCGCCCTTTCAGGGCACTTTCCCTCAAGGAGGGAAAGGATTTAGAGAGTAACGATCATAAAAAAATCTTTCCGTTTTCGCTACTTATGCGAGGTACGGGATCTCCGAATCCCGTACCTAATGTTTGCAGAACTTAATTTTTATTATTTATTACGTTATATAATTGATCGATATTTGTAAATACTAGGTGTTGAGTTCGGAGACTCAACACCTCATTTGAACTCTAATTCTGAACTTGTTTCAGAATCCATGAAAAATAATATCTTGTAGTTGTAGGTTAGGCTTTTTATATGAATTTTTGATATTAAATTATTTATATTTTTTGTTTAGTTAAAAATTAAAGTTGAAGGAATAAAGTCAGAATAATGATAGTAGAATCAATTAAAAGTGATATTGAACGAATAGCCGATAAAGAAAAAGCAAACACGCTAATCAAGTATTTTAAAAATAATTATTGTCCAAAGGATGAGATATTTTTAGGTATTACGGTTCCAAAAATAAGGGTATTAGTAAAGAAGTATTATGATAAACTGAGTTTTGATGAGTTGGATTTTTTTATGAATTCTCATATTCATGAATATAGGTTTTTTGCTTTACAAATATTAGTTGAAATGTACAAAAAGGCACAAGATAAAAAACGAATTGTAGATTATTATTTGAATAATCTTAAGAATGTGAATAACTGGGATTTAGTTGATACGTCTTGTTATAAAATTCTTGGTAATTTTATATATAATAATTGCAATAAAAAATATGATGTTTTAATTGCTCTATCTAAGAGCGATGTTTTGTGGGAGAGGCGAATTGCTATAATATCGACTATGTATTTTATAAAGAATAATTATTTTGAGCCATCTTTGAAGATATGTGAATGTTTGTTATGTGATAATGAAGATTTAATACAAAAAGCTATTGGTTGGATCTTAAGAGAAGTTGGTAAAAAAGATATTGATATTTTGGATAATTTTTTGATTAAGAATATACACAATATAAAAAATATAAGTTTGAATTATGCCATGGAGAAGTTTACAATTGAAAAGAAAAATTATTATAGAGAGTTGAGAAAATAATGGCGTCTCCGACACGAATCGAACGTGCGACCTACAGCTTAGGAGGCTGTCGCTCTATCCTACTGAGCTACGAAGACTAGCTGTGCATAATTATAAACATAAAAAATAAATATGAATAGTTTTTTTAAAATAAATTTATTTATTTAGCCATATTAGCTACATAAATTATTATTTTTATTTTATATTGGATTTATTGCTCAGTAACCATTTATTTACAAAAAAATCAAAAACTATTTTCACGTGAATGAGTTTTTTGTTGAGATTTACATAAACGACCCACCCAACTTTGTTCGGAATTTCGATTTTGTTCATTTAATATGCTTTTTCTTTGTATATCTAGAATTCCATTGTTTCTTATTGCTGTTAATGCAAATAAACCATCCATGTTTACATCATTGTGTTGTTCAGATAATTGATTAGGCGCACTTACTATATTTATATCATATTCTTCTTTATTAAGAGCTTTTTTTATAAAATTTTTAAAATTATTGTCAATTTTCTCATTTGATTGACCTGTACGTAAAAGTGTAATTGTCCCTTTCTTATCTTTAAATATTTGCGCAGCTATATAATGTATTTCAGGATTTGTTTGAGTATTGTTTTGTGTTTCGAATGTGCATATGAAATTAACATATTTTGAATCATTTATTTTTTGAACAAGTTGACTATTATCCTCATTAAAATCAAATATAATTTCATTATTATCAATTAACTTTGCTATAGTTGCTTGATCTATAGGAGCTGGAACAATTAACTTTTCCTGTTCTAGGCTAAAATACTGATCTTCTTCGATTGGTACACCTTGTAATCTAGCATAATTATTTAATAAATGTTGAAAGTATTTTTCATCATCTATATATTGATGTTCATGTGATGTGGAAACGACACTGTAATTGCATACAGCATTACCTAGAAATAATTTATTAAACCTTGATAATAAAAGTTGAAAATTTTCTTTAAAAAATTGTTTTTCAGTTTCATTTAATCCAAGATTTTCAGTAAATTTTTTGTATTGTTCGGGAAGTTTATTATATCTTTTTATAAGTTTTTCATACTTTTTACATTCTTCTTCAAGACATTTTTTATATTCTTCACTTTCTTTTATGAGTTTTTTATATCCTTCCATAAATTTTCCGTATCCTTCAAGAAACTTTATGCATTCTACTTTAAATTCTATGGAAATTTCTTCAGTATTATCCAAAGATAATTTGTCTTTTTTAAGAGATTTTTCATATTCCTCAGGGAATTTTTTATATTTTTCTACAAGTACTTTACATTTTTCACAGTCTTTGGTAAACTTTTCAGGGGTTTTATCTAAGTATTTTTCGAAATATTCTTGTAAATGTTTTCTATATTCAGAATCAGACATGTTCGACATCATGATGGCGTATCTATAAATAAATCCACCTTTCATATTTGATGCTTTTATTTCTGTTTTATCTGTCACCTGGCAATCATGTTGCATATATTGAATGTAGTTAATTTCTGAATTCAGATATTGCAAAAATATTTCTTGAAATGTAGTGTGACCGTTATATAATAGACATGTTGAACTGCCTTCAGTAATTCCTTTAACTTGTCCTTCTAATAATTCTATTCTGCCATCTTTAAATCCTTTGTCTTCTGTATAACATTTGTCCCTTATATCTGCGCTAAAAGCTTTTTCACACAAACCGTTATATAAAAATGATTGAAAGGTAAAGTTATTTTTATTTATTATAAACAGGTCCTTAAGTTCCGTTATACCATTAAAGAACATACATCTTGTGAGTAAGTATGGTAACAAAACACAGTACATTTCACAGCAACCGCTTGAATATTGTAGTTTTTGTTTTTTTGTGTTGTTGTATTTAAGATATGTTAAATTTTCATGTGGTTGCTGCTCCATAGATGATAAATCAATATTATCTTCTATTGAAGATACATTTAAATTAAATATTTGTTCTCTTTGTTGAGCTATTACATACCAATGTCTATCACCTGAAACTATGTAGAATATTGGTTCCTTTCTTTCTATATTAGATTCTATTAATTGTAAAACGTAAATTTTAATCTGCTCTTCATTTTCAATTTCATTAAAAAACACTATATTATTTATCTGTGTTATATTAACTTTTTTGAGAGTATCTGGAATTGTTATATTATTATACATAGCTTTTCTTCTATCAATTAATATTTTTCCAAGATCTTTTTTAACTTGTGGTGCGACTAATGATTTTTCTTTACTTTTTATAGTTTCTATCAGTGCTTCTAGTTGTTCTTTAATGGTTTTTTCCTTAGTTAGACTTTCGTTAATTTTTTTTATTTGTTCATTAATTCTTTCAATTGCTATATTGACATTTTCTTCATTATTATTAGTTCCGTCTGTTAATGTTTTTTTTGGTTTTTTTCTGATTTTTGTTTTTTTGTTTTTTGTGTCTCTAATTTAACTTTTTTATTAGTTAGTTCTTTAAGTTTTTCTTCGTACTTTTCAAGTTTATTCTCAACTATGGAAGAATATAAATTATACACATTTTCTAATTGAATCTCAGAATATATGGCGTCTTGTATATCTTGATATAATTTAGTTTCTTCTAATTTTAAGATTTTTTTTAATCTTAAAAAATCACCAATGTCTTGTTCGTTTTTTTCTTGTATTGATTTTGCTTTGGAAATCTGTGGTATATATGTGTCAATATCGCTTATACTAAATGCTCCTGATTCCTTATGTGAATATGAAGTTAGATTTGATAATACATGATAGAATATTTCACAAAATTTTTTTTCTATTGTTTTGATACTGAAATTTTTAATCTTTTCCTCTTCACTCATGATTTGTTAGTTGTTAATTGTGATTAAAGTGTTATAATAGAATTACAGGAATGATACTTATTTGCTGTCGTCGTCATCTTCTGATTCAGACTCATCTATTCCTAATTCCTTTAATAGCTTGTCTGTGCTAAGTAGTAGCGAATCTAACTCTTTTTCGTGTTGTACGATAGCGTCTCCCAATCTTTTAAACTCAGCTACTATTTTTGGATCTTGGTATTTTTCCCGAAATTCTTCAATAGTCATCACATGCTCTGTTGGGTTATTAACTTTTTGTGCACTGAAATCTCGTGTAGGTTCCATAAATTTTTTTAATATTTTTTTAATAAATACTAATACTTTATGTCTCGATGTTTTATGGTTCAACAGAATTTGTTTAATATTGGGATAATTTTAAAAAAAATCATTATAAATGTTTCAAAGTGAATTTTAATTTTAAATAAATTTTAAATATAATGTCAAAATTTGATAATTGTATGTTTTGTATTATTTTATTGAGTTGTTGATTATTAATGTTTGATTTTTGTTAATATCATTGGTTTCAATATTATTGATCTTTTTTGTTATTTATGTTATTTAATTGAGATTTAATAAAATCTTATTGTTGTATTTTGTTTAAATTTTAATATATGATAATGTCAAGTGATGATTAAGCTGTTTAATTAATTAATTTTTTGTGTTCATTGTTTTTTGCTTGATCTCTTAAAACCATCTTTGAATTAATTTTCTTGATTTTAAAAGACAGACAATTACTGTAAATAACATTATGTTTTAATGAAAAAAGTGTAATGACAGAAGAATACAATCACGGTGAAATTTTAAATACAGAAATATCAAGTGAAATGAAAAAATCGTATCTTGATTATGCTATGAGTGTTATAATATCAAGAGCGATACCAGATGTTTGTGACGGTTTAAAGCCAGTACATAGGAGAATACTGTATTCAATGAGTGAAAATGGATACGATCATACTAAACCATATAAAAAATGTGCAAGGATAGTCGGTGATGTGATGGGTAAGTACCATCCACATGGTGATACGTCAATATATGATGCATTAGTTAGGATGGCACAACCATTTTCTATGGGGATTACACTTATTGACGGTCAAGGTAACTTTGGTTCTATAGATAATGATCCACCTGCTGCAATGAGGTATACAGAGTCTAGAATGGCTAAAATTACTGATAAAA
>CAKVBE010000067.1 GCA_934725005.1 uncultured Rickettsiales bacterium
GGACAAATTCTTTCACACAAACCACAATTAATACACTTTTCACTATCAATGTGCGGAATATAAAATCCGTTATTGTTCCAAGCCATTGTTATTGCTTTAGTTGAGCAAGCATTAAAACACGCCCCACAACCGGTACAATTATGTTTGTTTTCGACATGCATTATTTACTACCTCGTATTCTTCTGATTAAATTTTTCATTGTTTTTGGTAAGTATTTATGGAATATTATTAACCATAAATTCCACAATTCTTTTTTGATTTGATGTTTCAAATTGGCTTGTTGCTCCAATTTACAAACCGTTTCTTCTAAATATTGAGTTCTTACTGCTTGTTTTTCTTCAAATTTACCAACAGGACTTTCTATAGCTTTTTGCAAGAAAGCTAATCCTTTTTGTCGTTCTTCTTCTATTCTTTGATTAACTTTTTCGTAATCAACCTTAAAAATGCAGTCTTTAGTATAAGTTTCATCAATTGAATTTATACACTGATTTTCAATATTTAACATTTCTAAAATTGAGTCAAAACGAGCTGCTCCTCTTGATTTATTAGAAATACAAATAAACGGTTTGTTGAAAATCAAAGCAAAACATAAACCATGAAAACTATCAGTTACAAAGAGTTTACAGCTTTTTATTGCAGATAGCCAATTTCCCACAGACTCATTTGAATCTGCAAGTTTTACAACTTTTGAACCATATTGTTTTTCAAAGTGCCTATAAGCTTTATCATAACTTTTGTTATTATCCAAAACATAGCTTACAATTTTGTTTGAATAATCTTTAGTTGCATTGTTAATCAATTTATCGTATTTAGCTTTTTCTAAGATAAAAACGGGATCAATAATCCATTCTGCATCAACTCCTAAAACCTCTTTACAAATCTCAACCCCAGATTTTTCTCGAACAGAAATGAAATCAAAGGATTGTAAAGATTTTTTCATTTTTTCTATTAAATTACTTGAAGTCTCTTTTAGAAAATCCTCTTTATTTACTGCAAAACTTGCAGAAAACGCAATTTTTTTCTGGTAAGGTTCTACAAAATCAAGGAAATTTTGAGAGTAAAGTTTACTACTTAAACTACTCGCTCTGAAAACTTGATCCGAACCAGTAATAAAGATTCTAGAATTTTTTAATAAACTATAATAATCTTTATATGAAAGTAATAAGGAAGTATAATTTAAACAACGTTTTGCAAAGTTTTTTGAAAAACTTTTATCAAATTTTTCTTGTCTTACCAATGATATTTTATCCTTATTATTACAAAGAACTGATTGTGGCACTAATAGCTGTAAAGCATAAGCCGTTAATGTTGCTCCGTAATTTTCTGTCCACCAATAATTAGAAATATATATATTACTTTTTGTATTCATTAATTGTTTCCTCATATAATTTTATCAATTTCTCATAATAAATATCTTCTGTATAATTTGTTAAGACTTTTTCATATCCTTTTTTCCCATGTTCAATAACCAATTCAGGATTATTCCAATACTTCAAAATACACTCTCTTAATTGTTCAACATTGGCAGGCTCAAACAACAACCCATTTACATTATGCTCAACAATTTCTGGTATCCCACCAATATTAGATGCAATTACGGGTTTCCCATTTGCAAAAGATTCAATGTTTGTCATACCAAAAATTTCAAACCAATTACAAGGTAAAATAGTTGCAATACAATTTTGATATTCATCTTGAATATCTGCCCCCGTTTTAAAACCAAGAAATTCAATATTATGTAATTTATTTTCTTCAGCATATTTCTTCAAATTTTCTTCTTCTGGGCCAGTCCCAACAATGTGTAATTTAATATCTCTTGGAAGTTCGCTCATTGCTTGAAGCAATGTAATTACACTTTTTTCTTTAGATAATCTGCCAATGTACAAGAAATAACTTTTATTAGTATAATTTGGAGCTATTGATAATTCGTTTTGATTTAAAAAATTGTTTATTGTTGTAATCTTCTCCTTTTTTAGAATATAATTTGCTAACAACATTTTGCGTTTTAATGCATTACTTGGCGTAATAAATTTATCAATTTTTTTTAAATTATTTTTATCAATAAAACTTGCAAGCGCTCTTCTTATACTTGCTTCGTAGGAATTATTTACGCAACCATTAAAAACACAAGGTAAAAAATTTCCATTTTTACAATATTGTCTATCGCAAAAATATTGATTTTTACACATTAATGTAGTAGCAGGGCAACATCTTGCATCATGAATTGTTAATATTTTTTTACTGACAGTTTTCACTAGAAAAATGGCAGACGTAAGCCCCCAAAAGCTCTGAAAGTGTATAATATCAGGTTTTATATTATCTACAAATTTCTGCAAATCACCTAAAGCTTTATAATTAAAGTAATATTTTATAGGATTTTTTATATAGTCAATCGTCCCTGAATAATAAGGGGTAAATTGTTTTGAAAATTCATAGTTTTCTATAAAATAAGGAATTTTATTCATGGCCCAATAAAATACATTATGACCTTTTCTTTTAAGAACACTATATGTATCATATGCTATTTTCTGTCCTCCGCCCAATGGTGAAAACAAAGAATCAACGATTAGTATTTTCATGTTTAAACCTTTCTTTCACTCGATAGTAATATCCCACACTTACTCCTAACATCGCTAGGCCATAAGGAAAGTATAATTGAGAATCATAAAATGATAATATGATATATAACAACACAAAATGTTTTAAACTATATACTAGTATAGAATTCATGTGTATTGCATTCTTTAATAGCTTAGACAAGGATAAAAATACTGAAATAAAAAATGAATATAATAAAAATACACCAACTAATCCCGTTTCAGCTAACGTAGAAAAAAAGATATTTGGAGTAGGTAGATAATACTTATGATTATTTAATGCTCTAACAACTTCAGGGACTAACACCACAGGAGATTTTGGAATTTGTTTTGCTAATGATATTGCAAGATTACCAAAGCCACAACCAAAGCATATATTTTGCTTAAAAATTTGTACCATATTTACAATATCTATAATACGGCGTCCTAAAGATTGTTCTGCCAAAATTAAGTTATTCACATTTTGTAGTGCTGATAATGTGATTTGAATTCTATATAAAAAGGTTCCTGATAGATTTTCTGCATTTATAATAAATTTATATAACCCAAATATTAATGTTAAAAAAAATAATATTAATGCAAATGTTATACTATTAAATTTTAGATGCTTTAATTTATTCAAATTGATATAAATTGCTGAAATAATTATTGCTATAATTAAATAAATTGGAGATTGTGTCCCAATAATATCAATCCAAGCAATAATAGGAACTATTATTTTAACTATTTTGTCAATAAAATTATTCTTATATATTTTAAATTTACTAAATGAAATTTTATAAATCATAGGCAAAAATAAATTTATAAAACAAGCTAAATGACATGGTTCTTCAAATACAGACTGCATTCTTGGTAAGCCGTTTGCAGTTGCTTTTAATTCAGAAATATTATGCATTATTAATCTACGATTTACAAAAAAATTCATAACAGATTTTAAAATGCCTATATCAAAGTAGTTTATTACAAAATCAAAAATTCCGAATAGTAATACTGAAATTAAAATTGTATATAAAAATCGAAGAAGCAAAATATCTTTTAAATTTTTTGCTAGAATAAAGCTTAATGTAAATGGCATTACATATAATAAAAAGCGCATAAAAATACTTATTAACGCTGTCGTAGAGCTTTTTCCTATAACTATATAAAAAATAGTTACTAATAATTCTATAACAAAATACACTGCTAAAAATTTGACAGGAATAGAACACATCATTTGAACAATTTGTTTAAATAAAAACCTAAAAGAGAATAATATACAATAAATGAAAAATAAGATTAAAAATACAAAAAAGTATGTAAAACAAAAATCACCAAATACAAGCGGAATTGCAAAAGCTGGCAAAAATAATAATACAAAAGTTATAAATAAAAAATATTTAAATAATTTTATTTTCATTTATTAATCCCATTAATGTTTCCATAACTTTATAGGAATACCTAATACATAAATAATTAAATATCTGTATTTCCCATAATACTTGTGTTTAAATTTCAAAATATAAGATATATCTAAACGTATTGAATATGTACAATAATCTTTTTTTATACTTACAAAGAGATTGTTTAGAATAACTTTTTCTTTAAAGCATTTTTTTACTAATAGTTCAAGACTTTCTTTATGCTTATTTTTAAGAAAGTAATTAATGTTATCTTTAACCCAACTTGCTCCAAACCAATGAATAGTCGTAGTTTCCTTTTCTATACAGTTTACTGAAAAATTTTCTCCAGCACGCATTGGAATAAAATATTTTTCTGGATATAGAGTAATATTATCAAGCCTTATAACAACTTGCTTTTCTTTTGGAGGATAATATATATTACCGAAGTTTTTACCTAATACATAATCAAAAATTTGTGGCATTGTATATATAGGTAATTTCCAAATGCTATCATCGTAAAAATCTAGAATCTGTTTTAATATTGGACTTCCTTTTTGAGCTCCCAAAATAGCCGGTTCTAAGTTTGAACTACCTAAAGAACTATCTGATTGCATTCCTACAAAAGCAGACTCTTCTAAATATTTATCAAAACGCTTCAACGTAGAAACATCTGTATCTAAGTATATTCCACCATTGTCATATAAAACTTTTATTCTAATGTAATCTGCAATATATGCATATAACTTATTTTTATATACTGTTCTAAACCACTTATTACTGGTTAATTCTTCTTGAAAATCAAAATAATCTTTACTATTTTCATTTATTTCAATTATTTCATAATCTGGCATTAAAAGTCGCCAAGAAAGAATACACAACTCAACATCGCGTCTTTTCTTCTCGTTAGCACCCCATACATAAAATATTCGTTTTGGAATACTCACCTTATATGTTCTCCTTTCTCAAAAACTTTCTATAAATAATTGCCATTGCCCATTGAGGAATTGCTCTAAGTAAAAACTTTGAACTGATATTTCTCAAATATTGTTTTAAGTTTATGAACCCCATTTTATATAGTTCTGTGTGCAAAGGGAATTCACTATTAAAGAAATATGTTAGATTGGCACGTCTTTTTAACATTGAATTACCGGCTCTTACATTTACCAAACATTCCGGAATATTTGCAAATACAGCACCTTGTTTTAACATTCTTCCCCAAAGATAATAATCCTCTATATTTTTAAAAGTTTGATAATTCCCAGCCTTTAATACAGCGTCTTTTCTATACATAACAGTCATGTGATTAACAGGACATCTGAACTGACCAAATTTATAAATTTCTTGATGTTCAATCGGCAATTGCCTATAAGAAATAATTTTATCGGGTTCATCTTCAAATTCAGAAATCCAACTACCCACCAAATCAACATTTGGATGTTCTTGAAAAAATTGAATTTGTTTTTTAAATCTATTATTTTTGGCAATATCATCGGTATCCATTCTTGCAATCAATTCATTCGAACAATTAAGCACTCCAATTCTAAGAGCTTCCCCTAATCCACTGTTTTTCTCAAGAGGAATGATTTTAAATAAATTTGAATATTGATTTTTATATTCTTCTATTACTTTATATAATTCATCTGTTAATTTACCGTCTTCTATCAACACTATCTCATTTGGTTGTAAAGTTTGATTTATCACACTATCTAAAGCCGTTTTAAACCAAGACGGATTTTCTTTATAATAAACAGACATCAAAACAC
>CAKVBE010000068.1 GCA_934725005.1 uncultured Rickettsiales bacterium
TTAGTGGAAAATCCTATGTTTTGATAGGACAAACACTAGTTGAGGAATTATTTGGCGCTAAAGATCCAATTGGTGAAACAATAAGACTAAAAGGTAAACCATTTACTGTTGTTGGTGTTTTAAAAGAAAAGGGCGACGGCATGGGTGGTTCAGATCAAGATAATATCGTAATGATGCCAGCCAGGACATTAAGACAAAGATTGAGAGGTTCATCTAGACCAAATTATACTGACGTTGCTTTTGTAAAAACTGAATCAGAAGATAAAATGGAAGTTGTTGCAAAAATGATTGAGTACAAGTTAAGAACCAGACATAGACTTAAAGATGGTGTTGAAAATGATTTTAATATAAATCTTATGACCGAATTTATCGAAAAGTTTAAGAGCGTTGGACTAACATTATCAATATTACTTGCATCTGTTGCTTCAATATCACTAATAGTTGGTAGTATAGGTATTATGAATATGATGTTAGTATCTGTTACAGAAAGAACTAGAGAGATAGGAACTAGAAAAGCATTGGGTGCGCCAAATCATTGGATAATGTTACAATTTTTGGCTGAGTCAATAATGATTTCATTTATAGGAAGTTTTATTGGAATGGTTATTGGTATAGTTGGTGCTCAAATTGGTGGTTATATTTTTGATAAAGATGTACCTATTTCAATATTATCTGTAATAATTTCAATTTCAGTTGCAGTTGTTGTTGGTGTTGTTTCTGGTTTAACTCCGGCTATAAAAGCCATGAAACTCGATCCAATTGAAGCTTTAAGATTTCAATAAAGTAGCATATTTAGTGCATAAGTATCGGTTTTTGTACCGGTACAATTAATATGCAAATAATTACTAAATTTTTTCATAAAAATCATTGACACTTTTTGTTATTGTTTTAACTTAGGTATTAGCTTTAGTGTTTTAATAAATAACAAAATAACCAAAATGGCTTTAAACATTTGTTTGATAGGTAATTGTGATAACATTGATAAATTAATAGATTATGAAGATGAAATTAATAGCAAGTGTTACTCACTAATGTCGGAATACCTATCAGAATTTAATAGGAGAAATGATAATTTAATTTTACTAGATCTCAATGTAAATGACATTGATCATAGACTTTTTATAGACAATATAAAATCAGTCAAAAATTTACCAATAATTTTAATTTCTGATAACGATAAGTTAAAAAAAGCTGAAAAGTTATTAAAGTATGGTTACTCTGATATAATTTCGGTTGATGGCGAAAAGAAAATAATCAAAACAAAATTGAATCAATCAATTAAAGATATTCTCAACGGATTTAAATTACGTAGTGAAAATATAGAAGATTTCTTTTTTTTATCGAGATTAATGTATAGTGATAAAAAGACAAGGGAAACTATTTCAACACTTAAAAAAGTATCACAATCAGAGATGAATATATTGATTAGTGGCGAGAGTGGACTTGGAAAAGAAATTTTCGCTAGAACAATACATTATAATAGCAAGAGAAAAAATAATCCATTTGTTGTAGTAAATTGCGCATTACTAGAAAAAGAAAACTTACAAAAAGTTTTATTTGGATATTTTGATAAAGAAAAGAATAAATTAATTGCTGGTAAATTCCAATTAGCTGATGGTGGTACAATATTTTTTGATCAAATAGATGACATTGAGATTAATATACAAAATAAAATATTGAGAGCAATTGAAAATAAGGAAATAGAACCAATTGGCTCAAATGCTGTTGTAAGATCAAATTGCAGAATTATCTCTTCTACAGTGAAAAATTTACAAGATGAAGTAAATAAAGAGAAGTTTAATAGTGATTTACTTTTTGCTGTCAATGGTTATAATCTACAGATTGCTCCTCTAAGAGAAAGAAAAAATGATATTGCGCTTTTAGTTAAAAATTTTATACAATTTTTCAATAAGACTGAAGGAAAGAATATTCTTGATATTAGTAGTAAAGCCTTGAATTTGTTAATTAATTATGATTGGCCTGGAAATATTAGAGAACTCAAAAATGCAATATATAGGGCATTCTATTTATGTGAAACTGATGTTTTAGAAGTTAAGGATTTTGAGTTTATCAAAAGTCTCGTAAAAACAAGTAGTAAAGATAATTTATTTGTAAATATTTTTAATAAAAATGGAAGAGTTAAGACATTAAGAGAAATTGAATTGGAAACAGTTCAAAAGATAATATCTTATACCAAGGGAAATATTTCTGAAGCGTCAAAGTTACTAGATTTAGGACGTGCGACTTTTTATAGAAAATTAAAAGAACTTGATCTTAATATTGAAGATGAAGATATATAAATTTTTTATTTTATTTGTTATATTGTTTGTCGGCATATGTAATTCATATGCTGGCGGATTTGCCGTTAAAGAATGGCATCAGGAAAATATATTTGATGGAAGTGGACAAACTATAGATATTAATCTTTTAATGAAAGTCTATGGTTTGAAAAAGGGATATTTTTATAACAATTGGAGTTATAATTTTCCAAAAAATAGAGATATAGATTTTATAGAAGGCGATGTTTTAAATAGTAATGACTCAAACGTAGAGTTTAATAAAAATAGTAATTCACTTAAATTTACTTTTAAAAAAGCATTTAATGGTGATGAAATATTTATAAAATTTAAATATAGAGTTAATAATCATAGTGATGATAAGTATACTAGAACAGAGTATGTCTATATACCACCATTTGCAGTTGATGCAAAAGCATCCATATCTGTTGACCTTAATAAAATTGGAGATTTAAGTCTTTTCTCTAATAATGAGAAATTTGAATGTATTGATAAGATATGTACTTGGGTTGGTAATGTTGAAAAAAATGGGTTTCTTAACGTTTTTGAATTGAGTCAAAACAAAGCTAGATGGCTTGTTACAACAAAATTAAACATTACAAATAATATGCCACTTGGCAATCTTAGTGTGAAGTTGCCTTTATATTATGTTGGTGGTGGTAATAATGTATTAAACTTAAAGATATCAAATAATCAAAATGAGAATATAGATTACAAAAATATAAGATATGATGATGATTATATCTATGTTGATTTCGTTGACTTTCAAGAGAATGAAGCTTTTGTAAAAGTTGAAGAAATCATTGAAAATAATTATGATACCAAAAAGTATTGGATAAAGGAATTAGACCCAAATAAATCTGTCAAAATTGATAGTGAAACTTCATTATTACTAAGTAGTGTTATAAACATAATTAGGGAAAATAATGTTGGTGATGAACCTATACATATAGCTATAGCAAAATGGGTTTACAACAATATTATATATAATAAAGATTTGTCTGATGATAATTTAAGTACAAAAGAAGTTTTTTTAAGAAAAGAAGGTGTTTGTAGACATATTTCTAATCTATATTCCGACATGTTAAGAAGCATAAATATTCCGGCAGTTGCAGTTAGTGGATTAGCTTTTGATAAAAAAACGAATAGTTTTGAACCACATTCTTGGACTATAGTTTATTATAATGGTGAATGGTTACCAATAGATCCAACATGGAATTTATATTCTGGTAAGTTACCAATATCTCACATATTTACTTATAAAAATACGAACACAAGCGTTGATTTTTCTTGTGAAAATTTTGAAAACTTTAATGCCAATGTTTCAATTGACGTTAAATTTTTAGAATAACATTTATCATTAATTTAGTTGAATTTTTATGTTATAAAAAATTTAAGATTGATTTACTTTTAAAAGTTTAATTATAATAATTAGATTCAGCTAAGTTTTGATTATATTATTTTTATGGAAAGTTGTTATCAAGTTCTGGCAAGGAAATACAGATCTCAAAAATTTTCTGAGTTAATAGGACAGGAAGCTTTAGTACAAACGCTCACTAATGCTATTAAGAATAATAAGGTTCCACATGCATTTATACTGACCGGTATACGTGGTGTTGGAAAAACTAGTACAGCTAGACTTATAGCTAAGTCATTAAATTGTGCTGGTGCAGACGGTAATGGAAAAGAAACCATAGAGCCGTGCCTAGTGTGTCAACACTGTAAAGCAATAGCTAATAGTGTAGATCAAGATGTTATAGAATTTGATGCTGCAAGCCATACTGGCGTTAATGATATTAGAGATATTATAGACAATATAAATTATCCACCAGTTTCTTCTAGATACAAAATATATATAATTGATGAAGTACACATGCTCTCGAATAGTGCTTTTAATGCATTATTAAAAACTCTTGAAGAACCACCGGCTCACGTGAAGTTTATATTTGCAACTACTGAAATTAAAAAGGTTCCAATTACTATTTTATCAAGATGTATAAGATTCGATTTAAATAGAGTAGATAAAGATAAAATTTCTAAGCATTTAATGGAAATTTCCAAAAAAGAAGGTTATGAATTAAGTGAAAATTCTGCAAACTTGATAGCCTATGCGTCAGAAGGTTCAGTTAGAGATTCATTATCGATTTTAGATAGAGTAATTTCATTTAATAATTATAATTCCAAAATAGAGGATAGTGTTGTTGAAAATACACTTAACTTGAATAAAAAAAGAGATTATTATGAGCTTTACAGTTATTTAATTTGTTGTGACATACAAAAAATTATAAATAAATTTGAAAACATATATTTATCAATGTCTTCATCTAATGAATTTATTAATGAATTAATGTCAATAACACACAAAATATTATTAAAGAAAAATAACATTAATGTGGATAATATTTCGGCTTTTGAAAATGAATGGTTACATGATAATTTTAATAAAATAACTTTCAGTGTGCTTTTCAGAGTTTGGCAATTCTTAACAAAAGCTTTACAAGATATAAAATATGTTGATAATGATAAAAATTTCCTAGAGGTTTTACTACTTAAAATAGTGTATGGAGCAAATATTCCTGAGATAAATGATATAATAAAAAAATTGCAAAATAATTTAATTAATATTAATATTAAGAAAGACTCTGATAAAGGTGAAGAATTGGTGGGAAAAATTCTGAGCAAATTTGAGGGATCTAAGATTAACTAAATATAGAAAACGATATGGTTGATGAAAACGATAATTTAGTCATTGAAAGTGACAACGAACAAGATGTTGTTCAGGAAGGAGCTGTCGATAGTGACAGTGGAAATAGGTTGTTAAGTAGCAAAAATGTTACAATTATTGTTGTTGCTGTTGTGGCCGCAGTTTTGTGTTACAAAGTATTTTTTTCTAAAGGGAATAAAAAAGATATACCTAATACAGATGAAATAGTAAAAAGTAATGTTAAAACAAAAACCAATAAAGCTGTAGATAAATTTACTGACGTAGAATCATTAATTAATGATAAAAATAATAGTGAAACAGCAAAAATTGATGAATTAATACCAACAGTTCCCGATGTTGATATATCTAAGATAGATGTCCCAAATCTTTCTGAAGATTTAAAGTCTAACATAGAAAAAGAAATTGAAAACGAAATAAATTCAACCAGTGAATATTTTACAAAAGAACAGGTTGATGATCTAATAAGTGAAAAATTGAAAGCTTTTGAAGATCAAATGGCTTCAATGAAAGAAGAAAGCGATAAACTTGCCAAGAAATTAAAGGATGCTGAAACAAAAAAAGAAAAAGAAGACAAAGTAAGAAAGAATTTGATTTTTGCTCCAAACAGAAGTGATGAAAAGGCAAAAGCAGGAAGCAATGACAATCCTTTTTTAACAGATAGTAGTTC
>CAKVBE010000069.1 GCA_934725005.1 uncultured Rickettsiales bacterium
ATACCAAATAGTATAGATATAGATTGTGGAAGGATGTTGTTAAAACAATCAATAAAGATTTCACAAATAAAATTGCCAGAAGGTACAAGACCCGTAACTAAGAAAGACTTGATATTAGTTACAATAACAGGTAGAGGTAAAAATGTTGACGAAGATGTACAAGCAGCAGCTAGTGCAGCTAGTGCAACCCAAACAACTACCGCAACGGCTGATGCAGCTAAAAAATAATTTTTTATAGGCTTCTTAAATATTTTGAAGCCTTTTTTAATAGGATAAAGTATGTATTTATTTATTTGTTTGGGTAATATAGGTAAGGAATATGATTATACCAGACATAATTTTGGATTCATGGTCGCTGATAGTATTATAAAGAAGTACAAGTTTGATAATCATGAAGTAAAGTTTGAAGCAGATATATATTTTGGAAAAATATGCAACGAGAAAGTTATTGTTGCAAAACCTAGAACATTTATGAATAATTCCGGTATATCTGCATCTAAAATCAAAAATTTTTATAAAATAGACCCTAAAAATATTTTTGTTTTCCATGATGATATGGACTTGGAATTATGTAGAATAAAATTAAAGTTTTCTGGTGGAAATGCGGGGCATAATGGTCTAAAGAGTATAGATTCCAATATTGGGACGAATTATTATAGAATTAGACTTGGAGTAGGGAGACCGAAATTTAAAGATGATGTTGTTAATTTTGTTATAGGAAAATTTACAACTGAAGAGTTAAGCAAAGTTGAAAGTACAGTGGAAAAAGTTTCTAATAATATTCCTGAGTTGTTTAAAGAAAACAAAGATAATTTTTTGTCAAATATAATGAAGTAGATGATAACATTTTATCTTCTGCTATCAACTACAATCAATTTATTATTCCCATTACGCTGAGCTACTATTATCAGATAAGTTTTATCATTTTTAATGTTTTGTAAAATTTTATTTGCTTCAACATCACTATTGATAACATTTTGATTAATCGATATTATAATATCCCCTTGTTCTATGCCGTTTTTTTGTAGAAAGTCGGATGTTTCAACTATATACAAACCATTCTTGGCTTTTATTCCTAATTTATTAGCTAGTGTGTTATTTAATGGAATAACGTATGAACCAAAGAACATTACTACATTGTTTTTAATGTAATCTTTATAGTCAATCTCGTTTTGTTCATCTGTATATTCTTTTACTCTTACAACTATTTTTTTGAGTTCGTTATTTCTAAAAACAACGATATTTGCATCTGAATTTACTGATGTATTTCTAATTAGCGTTATTAGATCTGCGTAGCTTTCTATTTTGCTCTCATTATAAGAAATAATTATATCAGAAACTTTTAAACCATCTAATTCAGCTGGACTTTTTTCCCTTATTTTTGTTAAAATAACACCATTATTTTTTATTAGATTTAATATCTTTAGTTTATCTTTTGGTAGATTTTCACATGAATCTATTCCAATCCATCCTTTTTGTACGTAACCAAAATCGTTTATCTTCCCGACTATGTCTATTATATCTTCAACTGGGATTGCAAAACCTATGCCCACATTTGTTCCATCTGGTGAAAAAATTACACTAACCATCCCCAAAAATTCACCATTTTTTTTGAACAATGCTCCGCCTGAGTTTCCCTTATTTATTGTGGCATCTGTTTGAATTAAATTTGTGTAAAATACATTATTACCGTTCTGTAATGTTCTGTTAACTCCAGAAATTACACCTGTTGACATTGACATACCTATGTTGTATGGATTACCAATTGCAAATACTTCGTCCCCAACATCGTATTTAATGTCTTTATCTAATTTTATGTATTTAAATCTTTTGTTTGTTTTTGCTTTTATTAAAGCTATATCTGACATTTTATCATAACCAATAATATCACAATTAAATTCTTCGTTATCGTTTGTTGTTATAATTACTTTGTCAGAATTTTCTATTACATGATAATTTGTAACTATTGTGCCATATTCATCTATAAAAAAACCAGAACCAGTTGAAAATGAATAATTATTTTCCTCATATAAGTATGATGATTTATCACTATTCATATTTTGTAATACAAATTCAGTTTTTAGTGCTTTTATTGAAACTGCTGAAGAGAAAATATTTTTTACCATATTTTTATATTTGTTTTCGCTATTTTCTATCATCGATTGGTCTGATAGCGCATAATTGAAAACAAGAATAAAAATTAGTAAAAAATATTTTTTCATTTTTAGTCTCTGTTATTTACGTTTCCAATAAATCTTAATAAATATGTAAATATATTTACAAAGTCTAGGTATAAATTTAATGCTCCTATTAATGCTACTTTATTAGCCATATCTGAATTTACTCCGACATAGTCGTAAGTTTTTTTTATTTTTTGAACATCGTATGCGGTAAATAATGTAAAAATTATTACACCAGCAATTGAAATTAAGAATGTGCCAGCTGGACTTCTAAAAA
Organism: uncultured Rickettsiales bacterium; assembly: GCA_934725005.1. The sequence goes on from CAKVBE010000069.1 coordinate 2,458, forward strand.
ACATATTTAATAGTGAAGCAATTAATACACCAACTAAACCCATTGTTAAAAATGAATTCAAGGAACTCAAATCTTTTTTTGTTCTATAGCCGTACAAGCTCATTACACCAAAGGTTCCGGCCGTAGTTAAAAATGTTTGAAATATACTTGTCCTTGTATAAACAATGAAAATAGTTGACAGTGACGCACCCATTAAAACAGCGAATGTGAAAAATAGATTTCTTGATTTTTCCATTGATGCACTCCATAATGTAGAGCTAAAATATATGGAAACTATTAATGGCGAAAATACCAACAATAAACTGATTATTGGATTTCCAAATAGCATCTTCAACAACACTGGAGAACTTCCAATAATATACGAAACTAAAGCACTCACAATAAGAGCTAGACCCATGTTTTTGTAAACCAAAACAAGGTATTCTCTTAAGCCTTTATCAAAAGTCATGCTACTGTCTTTTGTGTATACACTAGAAAAAAACATAATTATTTTGCCTAACAAATTAATAATTATTATAATTATATTTATAGTTTTTCTTTTTTCAATAATTATAATATAACATTAGACAAACATTTACATAATTTATACTATATGTTTTGCGATTGGGTTAAGTTATTCTTTATAATAAACCCAATGGCTTAAGATTAAATGAATTTACTTTTTTAAATTGCCTTTGAACATATTGTATTTATCTAAAACAATTTTTAAGTATTTTCCTGTTACGCTCTTTGGATTATTAACAATATCTTCTGGTCTGCCTTCTGCTACTATATAACCACCTTCTGAGCCGCCCTTAGGACCAACATCTATTACCCAATCTGAAGTTTTTATAACATCAAGATTATGCTCGATCACAATTACAGTATTACCTTGTTCGACTAATTTATGTAACACGCATAGTAGCTTTCTAATATCTTCAGAATGTAAACCTGTTGTAGGTTCATCTAAAATATATATAGTATTTCCTGTGTCTTTTTTGCTTAATTCCTTTGCTAATTTTATTCTTTGTGCTTCACCACCAGATAATGTAGTAGCCGATTGTCCTATTGTTATATAACCAAGTCCAACATCTTTTAACGCTTTAAATTTTTCATAGATTAATGGTTTATCTGCAAAAAATTTACATGCATCATCAACAGTCATATCTAATATGTCTGATATATTTTTTCCGTTATATTTTATATCGAGAATTGCGCTGTTATATCTTTTTCCTCCGCATACAGGGCATTTTACAAAGATATCTGGTAAAAAGTGCATTTCTATTTTTGTTTGACCGTCACCTTGACACGCTTCGCATCTTCCACCTTTTACATTAAATGAAAACTGATTTAAAGTATATCCTCTGTTTTTAGATTCTGGTAAATTTGCAAATAAGTCTCTTACATATGTAAAAATACCTACATACGTGCAAGGATTAGAACGCGGAGTTCTTCCAATTGGACTTTGATCTATTTGTATTATCTTATCAACATTTGATATACCTTCAAGTTTTTCGTATGGAGCAGGGTTGACCTTTGTGCCCATCAATAGTCTTGATAAGGCTTTATATAAAGTTTGCAGAACAAGTGTTGATTTACCGCCACCAGATACACCGCTTACACTACAAAAAATTCCGAGTGGAAAATCTACATTAACATGTTTTAAATTATTTCCTGTTGCACCAATTATTGAGATTTTTCTTTTTTCATTGATCTTTCTTCTTATTGGTGGTACTGGTATTGCCTTTCTTCCACTTAAATAAGCTCCTGTTATACTATTTGGATTATTTAAAACATCTTCAGGTGTTCCTTCTGCCATAACATGACCACCATTTATGCCAGCACCTGGTCCTATATCTATTAACCAATCTGCAGCCATCATTGTTTCTTCATCATGTTCTACGACGATTATAGTGTTACCTAAATCTCTTAACATTTTCATTGTATCAATCAATTTTTTATTATCAGATTGATGTAATCCAATTGATGGTTCATCTAAAACATAGATAACTCCAGATAAACCAGTAGCTATTTGCGTTGCTAATCTTATTCTTTGGCTTTCACCACCTGATAGGGTACTCGATTGTCTGCTTAGTGTCAAGTAACTTAGACCAACATTATTTAAAAATTGTAATCTTTTTGAAATCTCATCAACAATTTTTTCACTTATTATTTTTTTTGATTCGTCAAGGCCGTCTTGGATTGTTGAAAAAAAGTCAATCAGTTCCGCAATTGACATATTGCAGACTTCACCGATATGTTTTCCTTTTATTTTTATGCTTAAGGCTTCTTCATTTAACCTGTATCCATGACAATGTGAACATGCAATTTCACTTTGATACTTACCTAATTCATCTCTCAACAGTTCGTCTTTATTTCTATTATACCTTTCTTCTAGGATGCTCATAACACCGGTATATCTTGTTGTGATTTTTTCTGTTTTAAGACCATCTTCAACATTTATCTCGATTTCATCGTTACAACCATGCAAAATTATGTTTTTTATCTTTTCATTATATTTATAAAATGGTGTGTCTATGTTAAATCCGTATTTTTTGCCAAGTTTTTCGATCATTTTAATATACTCTCTTGACTTAGAGTCTGAATTCCATGGATCTATTGCACCTTCTCTTATTGTCATTCTTTGATCTAGTACAACTAAGTTTTCGTCAAATCTCAGTTCAACACCTAAACCATCACAATGTTTACAAGCGCCAAAAGGATTATTAAACGATAGCATTCTTGGTTCTATTGATTCTATTGTCATGCCAGACTCCGGGCATGAATATTTATTTGAAAATCTTATTGAATCGCCAACCTTATATTCCTTTTGCTTGATTTTTGCTGAGGTAATTCCGTCTGGAAATGATACTATTTTTGCCAAAATTATACCATTACTGTACTCAATACCATAACCTATTGATGCTATAATACTATCTTTTATTGTATCTTTTACTGTTACTTGATTTAATACTATGCTTATATTGTGTTTTACTGATTTATCTAATTGTGGTAAAGCATTTTCTATATTGTATATCTCTCCGTCAACATCAATATGTGTGAATCCTAATTTTTTTATTTTAATTAATTCTTTTTTATGTTCACCTCTAGATTCTTTCACTATTGGTGCATATATTACAACTTTTGTGTCTTTTGGTAAGCTTATGATGTCTAAGGCCATACTATCGACTGTTTGTGCTTCAAGTGGCTTTCCTGTAATTGGTGAGTATGGTAC
>CAKVBE010000070.1 GCA_934725005.1 uncultured Rickettsiales bacterium
GCCTCGCTTTTTAGTTTGATACCTTCGTTATTCATTTTGAAATCTACGGTTTCTATTGTTTTATCTATTCTAAAATTAGTATTCGCAATATTATGACCTTCTAATTCTCCAAAATTTGCAACTTTGTACAAGTTTATATTTGGAATCATTAAAGTGTCATCTTTTACGAAATTTTTATTACCTTTGTAATTTTTTTCTTTTTGGTTAATATCAGCAAAAGATTTAGCAAAAGTTTCATTATTGTTTGTTCTATACAAAATAACTTCATCTTTACCTTTGGTATAAAGTTTTACCGCAAAATCTTTATCATTGTTATAGAACATTACATAAACATTTTTATATAATTTTGAATTACTATTGTCTTTTATACCAAAATATTGAACTGGTTTTCTATTTTTACCAAAATAACCTTGAGGAAGTTTATCAAATGCACTTAGAAATTGAAAATCTTTTTTTAACATTGCATAAACAAAAAGTTTATTAGGTTGATATGAAAAATCGAACATATCTAAGATGTCACTTTTTTCGTGGAATTTCTTTTTTATACCTTTTTCTATTTCTTTTTTTAGTTTTGGAGATACTATTCCAGACTTAGTATAATATGCAGAAATATCTATGTTGTTTTTGGTAAACTCTTTTTTGTTCAAATCAGTTGCCATTTTAGAATTAAAACCTACAAATTTGATTGGAGCTTTTACGATATTTTCTAAGATTTCATTCCATACAATTTGAAAAGTTCCAACCCAAATACGATTTTCTGTAACAGATTGAGTTGTCATTGTTGGCAAAACTTCAATAGAATCATCAGTTGCGAATGTTCTTGCAGGTAATAGCGCCAAAGATATTGCAAATATGAATAAAATTGCTATGATTTTCTTCATAAATATTTCTCCTTATTTCGTTACAGATATATTATATAATAATTTGAAATTTTATGTTTAAATTTATTTAATGGATAAATTTTTTATAACAACTGCGAACTTTCCTATAGGAGAGCTTACACTTTGTTCTGATAAAACTGCTCTTGTTGGGGTATGGTTTGAGAACCAGAAATATTTCGGTGCAGATTTACTAAAAGATGCGATTCAAAATGATAGCTTAGAAATATTTAAAGATACAAAACTATGGTTAAAAGATTATTTTAGAGGAGTTAAAGTCCAACCAAAGGATTTACCTTTAGCACCTATCGGAAATAAATTCCGACAAGCAGTTTGGCAAGAATTATGCAAAATACCTTATGGTGAAACAACAACTTATGGGGCTATAGCAAAAAAAATCGCAAGCCAAAGAGGTTTATCGAGAATGTCTGCTCAGGCTATTGGTGGAGCTATAGGGCATAATCCGATATCTATAATCATTCCTTGTCATAGAGTAGTTGGTAAAAAAGGGAATATAACAGGCTACGCAGGTGGTATTGATAGAAAGAAGATGTTATTAGAAATAGAATCTTGTAACAATTAATTAATAATGAATCAATTTTTATAAATCTGAATACTTTATATAAGTACGATTGTAGTTTTTTAAGGTGTAGTTGTGCTTATGTGGAAAATAGGTATAAATTCTACTAATGTTATTTCTGAATTTGCCAAAACAAATAATAAGACTATAAGCTATGTAACTAATAGTTTAATCCCTAATTTTACAGGTTTAACAAAAGATACTGTACAAATTGATAAAGTAAAGGTTTTAAAAGAACAATTAAAGAATGTTTTATCAAGTAAATATTGTCAACTTCCCGATATTGAAAGCTTAATCCCAAAGAATGCAAGTCGAGTTGAAAAAGAGAAAATCTTAAAGGAATTATTTGAAGAATCTAAATTCTTTTCAAGAGTTTCAACTTGTGAAGCTCAGTATGGCAAAAATTTTGAGTTCGCTACAATAATGTCTAATTTAAAAGATAAAACATCGGCATCAATAACTGATGGAAAATCTTTTACTGAAGTTTTAAAGCAAATTGCAAATGGATATTCTAAAGAAACAACTATAAATACCTCAATGAAGAAACGTATCGGTAAAAGTGGAGTATATAGAGGAAGCTTTACAAGACCTCCTGAAGTTATTGAAGATTGGGGGCGTGTTGATACCTATATAACAGGATATGGAGTTTATGGTGTAAAAGACGGTTATAGTGCGTATGTTTCCAGATTGAATAATGTTAGAAAAAGAGTATCTCCATATAATAATTTTAAATTAACAGAAATACAAAAATGTAATAGTATATTGAAACACCCATACCATGAAGAAGTCGCACAAAATATGAAAACTATTAAAGAAAGATATAATGTTTATAGGAGTTTAGTTGAAGCATATAAAAAACAGGGAAATTTAACATCTGAACAAAAGCAACAAGCTGATGGTATAATTTCAGAAATATATTATTTAATGGCAAATACTTGTCCTTTTTATAGAGGTTCAAATGGAATAAGCGATGTTTTAATGCGAAGTCAATATTCTGCGCTTGGAATAAATAAACCTCATGTAAAAAGCGGAGTAGGATTAGATTTGGAAGCTTTCTGTATGAATCTTGATGAATACAAAACAAAATGGAACAGTTTCTTTGAGAAATAAGTTTATTTGTTGCAATTTGATTTATCACTCATCTTATGTAGAAAGAGATGCCTACGTATAAAGAGAAGGATAGATTTATAAATATGTAAAGGTAAGCAATAGGGGAAAGGGTTAGTATTATTGGGGCTTATTGCCGCTTCCATGTCTAAAAAAATATAATATAGAAAATATCCGATTTATCCTTTTCTTATCCTTGAAATTATCCTTTTTTCTTTTAATAACTTGTATTTTAGCCTCAAATTCGCTTGTTTTTTGAAGATTTTAGAGGATAAAAATGGATAATAACCATTACATTTTAGTATGTAATATTAAAAAAATTCCCAGTAGTCGGAAAAACATTTAAAATAAACAATTTAATGTTTATAATTTTTTTTGAGAAGTAAGATCTAAATTTCTAACTAATAGATTTTTGAAATTTATTTATTTTTTTTGAAATGTAAATTCGTTCATTATATAAAATTTTTATGGTACAATACGTAAGACATAATATAAGGTAATTACGATGAATCCAGTTCTTAAATATAGAGGAGGTAAATCGAGAGAAATACCTCGTTTTTTGCAATATATACCTGAAAAATTTAATAGTTATATTGAACCTTTTTTGGGTGGAGGTGCGGTATATTTCCATCTTGAACCTACAAAAGCTATTATTAATGATGTAAATCAACGCTTAATAAATTTTTATATTCAATTACGTGATAATTATCCAGAGATGCGCCAACAATTAGATAAAATTCAAAACATCTATGAAAAAAATCAGCAAATATATAAACACGCAAAATTAAACAATCCAAATGAGCATATAATAAATAACAATGAAGAACTTTATTATAAAATGAGAAACTTGTTCAACCATTCAAATACAAAATTTTTAGATGGCGTTGTTTATTTTTTTATTAATAAAACTGCTTATTCTGGAATGATAAGATATAATAATAGTGGGGAGTACAATGTCCCCTTTGGGCGTTATCCTAATTTTAATACTAAGCTTATAACCCTCAAACATAGTGAGTTATTACAAAATGCAGAAATATATAATTTAGATTATAAAAAAATATTCGATATGGCAAAAAAAGATGATTTTATGTTTTTAGATCCACCTTACGATTGTGTCTTTAATGATTATGGTAATATAGATATGATGAATGGATTCAATGAAGATGAACATCGGCGATTAGCAAAAGATTTCAAAAATTTAAAATGTAAAGCTCTTATGATTATTGGTAAAACGCCTTTAACAATGGAGTTATATGGAGATTATGTCTTTGATGAATATTATAAAAATTATGCTGTAAATATTAAAAATAGATTTAATAATGATAAGATGCACATTGTTGTAAAAAATTACTAAGTAGGGTACTATATGGCAAGATTAGAAAATAAATCTTTATTTTTTACTACATCTCCAAGAACACCTTTAAAAATGATACCGGAGATAAGACTGTTATATGAGAAATTTTTTAATAAAAAATGGAACAAGGAAGTACAAATTACATTTATTGATGATTTAATAACATCTGGGTTCTTTGAAGGTAATGGCTCTAGTAAATATAAAGATTTCAGTGCTCGGGATCGAATAAATAGGGCTCCTAAAGCCTTGGGGTTTATTGATTTATCTCCAAAAATCGATTTAACACCAGCAGGAAAAGAATTTATATATGGAAGACGACCTCAAGAAATATTTTTAAGACAATTATTAAAATTCCAATTACCTTCACCATTTCATAAAGAAAACAGCCAAATAGAAGGAACCTTCTATATAAAACCTTATCTCGAAATTTTGAGGCTTATTAGAGATTTACAATATATTACGTTTGATGAATTAAAGGTTTTTGCCTTGCGCTTAACGGATTTTAGAGATTACGATTTAGTAAAAAATAATATTACAAAATTTAGGATAGAAAAGAAAAATTACAGAGGAAATTATAAAAAATTTTTAAATGATATTTGGACTAATATTATCTGCGAAACTTATAAAGACAATATTTATTCGGGAAATACTAGGATAAGAGAGACGCAAGATAGCAGTATAAAGAAATTTATAATAACAAAAAAATCAAATGACCGTGACTATGCTGATGCTTGTTTTAGGTATCTTAGATATACAGGATTAATTGCTATTTCAAATACAAATAAATCTATCTCAATTTATAGAGATAAATTACGAGATGTTGATTACATATTAAGTACAGTCAATAGAGAACCTGTATTTGTAGATGATGAAATAAATTATAAAGAATATCTTTTTGACTCAACAATTCCAAAACTATATGTAGATAATAAATTAAATATAATAGATTATATATTAAGAATTAGTAATTATACAAAACGTCAATTAATTGATAAAGATATTGAAGAATTAAAAAATATTAAAGATGATATTGTTAAACAAAGAAAAGATACGGTAATAAAAAATCAAATTTCTGAAATAAAATCATATTCATTATATTCTGAAATTATTGATACATATAATGAAATTATTGCAAATAATTATTACGACAATCCTTTAATGTTAGAATATAATACTTGGCGTGCAATGACAATGCTAAATGGTGGTACAATTAAAGGTAATTTTAATTTTGATGATTTCGGTCAACCTCTATCAACGGCAGCAGGTAATATGGCAGATATAGAATGTCATTATGAGGATTTCATTTTAACAGTAGAAGTTACAATGCAACAAGGGCAAAGACAATACGAGATGGAAAGCGAACCAGTGGCAAGACATTTTGGAAATATTAAGAAAAAATTAGATAAAGATACTTATTGTTTGTTTATTGCCCCAACCATTAACAATGCCTCTTTGGCACATTTTTATGCATTAAACAAAATAGGAATTTCATATTATGGTGGAAAAACAAAAATTATTCCTATGGAATTAGATTTATTTATGTTATTAGTTGAAAATGCGTATAATTACAAAACTCAGCCTAAACCTAATAATATCCGTGATTTTTTAGATAAAGCTCTAGAACAAGAAGAATTATCTATAGACGAAAATGATTGGTATAATAGAATTAGAATGTGTACATCAGAATGGTTAGTTGCTTAAAATAAATATTTATATATTTTTTTAAAGTATGCTATATATATATACT
>CAKVBE010000071.1 GCA_934725005.1 uncultured Rickettsiales bacterium
GTCTGGAGTATGAGCATAATCAATAAATACTCTTGCACCATTATTCTTTGAAGCAATAAATTCCATCCTTCCATCAGCTTGTTTAACCGTACTTAATACATCTATAAGCTTTTGAATATCTTTTTCTATATTCAATTGTATTAACACACCAAGAGTTGCTAGTAAATTGTATGCTTGAAACTTAACTATTGTATCAGTTTTTAATTCGTACACTATACTATTATATTCAATTTTGACGGTTAGTCCAGAATTTGTATCAATAATATCAATTACTTTTATATCACCATTATATCCAAATGATAAAATTTTATGATTATGTTCAACACAAATATCTTTTATCTTTTCATACTCAGGAATGTCGGCATTTATTACAACAGGACTACCATTTTTCAGAATATTTCTAAACAAAACCATTTTTGCTTCAAAATAATTCTCTAAATTTTTATGATAATCTAGGTGTTCATGATTAAGTAAATTTAAAAATACACCAATCTCAACATTAACCCCTTCACTTCGTCTTTGGTCCATACCTTGACTCGTCATTTCCATTGCAACATAATCAATGTCTTTATTAGATTTAATATAATCCAATTTCTTATGTAAATCAACAATTTCTCTCATTGTTAACGTATCTTCTTTTAAGTGAGAATCTTCAAAATTAATGCCAAGAGTTCCAATTGATGCACTATTAAAATTAAGTTTCTGTATAGCCTGTCTTATAAACTCAGCTGTCGAAGTCTTTCCACAAGTACCAGTTATACCTATTATATGCTTTGGCTTATTTGGATACAATATATTTAAAAATTCAGCCAATAACGCTATTACATCATTGCATCTAATAATAACTATGTTATTATTTTTGTACTCATCTCTACTATTGCAAACAATAACAGAAGCACCATTATTTACGGCTTTATCAACATACATAATACCATTAGAATTAAATGTTGATATTGCGAAAAATATATCATTTTTTGTTATCAATCTTGAGTCAGTTTCGATCTTATTAATTTCAACATCTTTATAATTAGATATATCAACCTTAATTGATAATTTATTTAAAAATTTTGATAAAAACACTTAATTAAAAAATTTGATTATAGAATTACCAACATTATAGGTAAAGTATATTTAATTTCAATAATCAATCAAAAAATTATTTTACCACCTATTATTGTTACATTTGATTTATTATAGTTAAGTTTAATAAATATATTAAAAAATAATAATTAAAGCATAATTATCTGAATCAACAAATGTTAAAATTAGTAAATAATATAAGTTTACTTTTTAATATTTGTTTTTATATATAGTACACAATGTATTAATTTTATTAATTGTATAATGACAGTACACCATATACCTGTAATGCTTAAGGAAGTTTTAGAAACTTTATCACCTAAAGATAATGAAACAATTCTTGATGGAACATTTGGCGCAGGAGGATATACTAGAGCTATTTTGGATAGTTGTAATTGCAATGTTATATCAACAGATAGAGATGAAAATGTTAAGGTTTTTGCTGACGATGTAAAAAGTGAATATGGCGACAGATTCAATTTTTTGAATATAAGATTTAGTGAAATAATTAGTAACGTTGAGAAGCATAGTCTCGATGGAATTGTACTAGACTTGGGTGTATCATCAATGCAGCTTGATAGTACTGAAAGAGGTTTTTCATTTAACAAGGAAGCCAAACTATCTATGGCTATGGGAAGAAATAAATTAACAGCATATGATGTTGTAAACGGTTTTAGAGAAGACGAGATCATAGACATATTATATAAATATGGAGATGAAACAAAATGCCGATTAATAACTAAAAAAATAGTCGACTATAGGAAAAATAAAAAAATAGAAACAACTACAGAGCTTGCAAATATAGTTAAAAGCTGCTTTGATGAGAGATTTTGTAAAATAAACCCAGCAACTAAAACGTTCCAAGCAATTAGAATTTATGTTAATGACGAGATAAATGAATTAAAAAATATACTTTATGATTCATTAAGTCTTTTAAAAGAGAATGGTAGACTAATAGTTGTGACATTTCATTCATTGGAAGATGGTATCGTTAAGTCATTTTTAAGAAGAAACATAAATTGTGAAAAAATTAATAAGTTTAGCACATGTAATAGAATGAGGCTTGAATTTAAATCAATTAGTAAAAATCCAATAATTGTTTCAGAAGAAGAAGTAGAAAGAAATCCAAGATCAAGATCTGCTAAGCTAAGATGGGGAATTAAATGGTGATCTTTAATGAAAATTTTCTCCATAAACTTCACGTATACATGACGTATACAATATTTATTTTAATAATAGTTATGATAGTAGTTAAGTATAGGGTATATAATCTAAAGAGGGAAATAAGAGAGATAGAAAATAGCATTGTTAAATTGTCATATAGTAAAAGTACATTAGAAACGGAACTGAATTATCTAACTGATCCGAGAAGACTAAACGCTATTTATCAGAAATTACTTAATGATAAAGTAATTGACAAAAAAATTATAGTATCGTCAAATAATATAAAGAGCAATGCGGACCTTGATAATTATTACGCAGAGAAGTACAAATATGACAAGAGAACTAGTATAGTTTCTAATGGAAAATGAAAATAGTGTTTTATTAAAAAAAGAATTAACAATAATATGTATAATAGTATTATTCTTTTTTCTAATAGTAGCAAGGCTGTTTTATTATAGCATAATAAAATACAGAAAGGTTACAAATATTTATAGTAATGAAAATCATGAAAATTCATTACAGAAAAGAGCTAATATTGTTGATAAAAATGGAGTATTAATAGCAACAGATGTAAAAGTTAAAAATTTATTTATAAATAAAACATTAATTGATGATAGTAAAAGCACGGCAAAAACTTTATCGAAAATTTTAGATATAAAATATTCAACAATTTTAAATAAAATAAAAGCAAGCAAGGATAAAGCCAACCTAATTTTAATTAAAAAACACGTCTTACCAAAAGAAGAATATGATTTATGGAAATCAAATTTATCATGTATTTTATACGAAGATGAACTAAAAAGATTTTATCCTCACGGAAATCTTTTTTCCCATATAGTTGGATACACTGATATAGACAGAAATGGAATAGCTGGCCTAGAAAAATATTACGACAGTTTCTTAAAGGACAATAATAAGCAACTTAGATTAACGGTCGATATAAGACTACAATCTATTCTACATGAAATTTTGAATAATGCAGTAGATAAATATAAAGCCAGCTTTGCAGTTGGAATAATCTCAGAAGTAAAAACCGGTAATGTGATAGCTAGCGTTTCAATCCCTGATTTTAACCCAAACTCTGTACAGAAATCAAATGGTGATAAAATGTTCAACAGAATAACATACGGGCTGTATGAAATGGGTTCCGTATTTAAAACATTTTCAATAGCTGGCGCTTTAGAAAATAATATTGTCACAAAAAACACACTTTTTGATGTTGCAAATCCAATAAAATACAACAGCTTTTTAATAAGAGATGAAAATCATATAAAAAAACAAACATTAACCGTCAAGGAAATATTTTCACAATCTTCAAACATTGGCACAGTTCAAATAGCTAAAAAAACAGGAATAAATAAAGAATTACACTTCTTTGAGAATTTAGGACTATTAGAAAAAATAGACACAGATATAGCAGAAACCTCTTTACCAATTCAACCAAGAATATGGAAAGAAATAAACTTATACACAATATCATATGGCTATGGACTAGCAATTACACCATTGCATTTAATAACAGCTACGAACGCAATACTTAATAACGGAATTTATATAAGTCCGCGTTTTTCATATGAAAAAAAACAAATAACAAAACGTGTTGTAAGCTCAAAAACATCAAATGTTATGAGAGAATTATTTAGCGAAACAATAAAATCAGGTACAGGAAAAGCATTGTTAGACATTAATGAATATAAAATTGGCGGTAAAAGCGGCACAGCAATAAAAATGCAAAAAGACGGTAAATATACAAGAGGAATAAATAACAAAGCTTCATTTATAGCAAGCTTTCCTATTAATAATCCAAAATATAGTGTTTTTGTATTTATAGATTCACCAACAATCGATGGAAAAACAGGAACAGGAAGTTCAGTTGGTGCACCAGTTATAAAAGAAATAATAAAACAAATAATACCAGTACTCGGCGATGTTTAAAAAGTATACTTATGATTTTTTAGCCGAGTTAACACTGTTAACATATTTTTTTACATATTTTCTATGTGTGCTGTAATCTTTTGAAAATTTATGTCCACCACTTCCATTTTCATCAGCCACAAAATACAGATAGTCAGTCTTTTCAGGAAATAATACAGCCAAAATGGATTTTTTACCTGGATTACAAATAGGTGTAGGCGTTAAACCATAATTTTTATAAGTATTATACGGAACATTTTTCAATAGATCGCTTTTTTTTATACGTCTTTCCAAATCAACATTACCAAAAGCGAAAGAATATATTACACTCGGATCTGTTTGCAACCTCATTCTTTTATTTAATCTATTTATAAAAACTGAGGCAACTATAGGCCTTTCTGAATCAATACTTGTTTCTTTTTCAACTATAGAAGCAAGTTTCAAAAGATCATATTTGTTTTTTATCTGAGAATTAACACTTCTTTTTTCCCAAATAGAATCTATAAAATCATTCATAGATTTTTCCATTCTATATAAAATACTTATCTTTGTGTCACCTTTTATATATTTATATGTATCAGGGAGATATATACCTTCTTCAAAATCACTTGGATCAAGTTCACCAATCAAGCTATTTTCATTATTTAATATTTTTATTATACTATTAGTCGATAGCCCCTCAGCAAAAGTTATACTCCTGTAATATACTTTATTTTTAATTAAAATATCAATTACGTCCTTTATTTTCGAATTTTTTTTAATTAAAAACTCACCACGATAAACTTTTATGTTATTTTTACTTAAAATTTTAGAAGATAAAATAAAAATTCTTTTATTCTTTATTATAGAATTTTCAGACAATATTTTAACCACATTGCTAAAACTACTACCATTTTCAATATATAAAAGATAATCATCTTTTATGTTTATGTTAGAATTTATGTATAAATAAAAAAATAGTGTCATAACTACAAGCACAGCTATAATGACACTAAAAAGAATTTTTAAAGAACGCATCAATATAATATTAATTACTTAAATCTTTTGAATATTAAACAAGCGTTCGTACCACCAAATCCAAATGAATTCGATAAAGCAGCATCAACTTTTTTTTCTTTAGCCTTAAATGGAACTAAATCAATACCAGTACATCTTTCATCTTGATTAAATAAATTCAAAGTAGGTGGAACTATTCCATCATTAATAGTTTTTACACTAAATACAGCTTCAATAGCACCAGCACCACCAAGCAAATGTCCAGTTGCTGATTTTGTTGAAGACATACATAAATTGTCAAGACTATTAGAAAATACTTCTTTTACAGCATTAAATTCCAATACATCTCCCATAGGTGTAGACGTACCATGTGCGTTAATATAATTAATCTCTTCTGGATTCATTTCAGCTTTTTTCAAAGCCATTCTCATAGCCAACTTTGCACCCCTACCTTCTGGATGTGGCGAAGTCATATGATAAGCATCTCCGCTC
>CAKVBE010000072.1 GCA_934725005.1 uncultured Rickettsiales bacterium
ACGATTGGCAGGGTTTTGAGAGGTATCAGATGGAGTTTGAAGCATTTGGATTTTACTTGCAAAATCACCCTCTTGGAGCAATCAGACAAGAGTTAGAAGATAAAGCAATCACATTTTCAAGCGAATTGGAAAATGATTATATAGAAGACGGATGTACTATAAATATGGCCGGAGTTGTTATTTCGACGTCAATAAAAAATGGCCCTAAAGGAAGATATGCGTTTATTTCATTATCAGATCCAGATGGACTTGTTGAAGTTTCTTTATTTAATAATGATATGATTACACAGCATAAAGATTGGATTGATGGAAATTTACATAATAGATTGATGTTTATTTGTAGTGTCAGAAAAGATGATAGTGGTATAAGAGTTTCAGCAAGAGATTTTATGTTGCTTGATGATTATTTAAAAAATACACAAGCTGGTGGTGAAAAAGTAAAAAAGCAATTTAAAAAAAAGTCAGACTTTGAGTTTAAAAAACAACCAAAAGAAGAAAAAAAAGAAGATCCAATTTTGGCTAGAAAAAGAGAAAAAGAGGAAGCAAGCATAAAAATATATAAAAAAGTTGCAATCCAAATTGAAAACGATAAGCAACTTGATGATGTTTCAAATGTTCTTATTAATTCAAAAAAAATAAAAGATGATGAATTTACTGAAGTAAGATTTATAGTTAGAATTAATGATAGTTGTGAAAAAGTGATAGAAATTCCAAATGACTATTTAATTACGCAGACACAGATGTACCAGTTAAAATATGTCTACAGTATTCAATGTGTGGAGGATGAATAAATACTGCATGTTAAAATCATCTTTTAAAGATGTTGAAAATAAATAAAAAAACTTGATAAAAATAGTTTTGCGATTTTTGAACTTTTTTTATAACTATTTTGAATTTTTTTTATTACTATAAATAAAATTACATTTTTATTATAGTGTTTATATTAAGTTAATATTGATACAATGATTAAAAAGATAATTATAATATTAATTGCGATTATAATCGCTCTTGGTTTTTACTTTATGATTAAAAATAAAAATTGTACAAAGACTATGTTAAAAGATAAAATCAATAATGTTTTTGGTATGGGAGAACCAAATCCGTATGGTGAATTTTTCACTGGTCAAACATATTTACAAAGATTAGTTGCAAAAGACAATATCTTCAATAGTTCAATTGCAAATGTGACTTTTGAAGCGGGAGCAAGAACGAATTGGCATAAACACAGTGGTGGTCAAATTTTACTTGTAATTGATGGCGAAGGCAGATACCAAGAAGAAGGTAAGGAAATTCAAATGTTACATAAAGGCGATATTGTGAAAATTGCACCAAATATAAAACATTGGCATGGAGCATCACAAAACGGTGATTTTATTCACATTTCAGTTGAAACAAATATACCAAACAATCAAACAGATTGGTTGGAACCAGTTAGTGACGAAGAATATAAATAATAAAAAGGAAATAATTATGAAAAAAGTTTTAATAATTTCAGGTAGTCCAAGAAAAAATGGAAATTCAGATACATTATGTAATGAATTTATGAAGGGTGCAAAAGAAAGTGGAAATATTGTTGAAAAAATAAACCTTTCAGAAAAAAATATTGATTTTGCTAGAACTTGTGAAACTTGTTGTAAAAATGAAGTTTGTTCTTGCAATCAAAAAGACGATGTAGCAGAAATAATCCAAAAAATGATTGATGTGGATGTTATAGTTTTATCTACACCAACATATTTTTATGGAATGTCAGCACAATTAAAACATTAATTGATAGGACTGCAGAAAGATATAGAGAAATTAGTAATAAAGAGTTTTATTATATTGTAACAGGTGCTGATACTAATAAATCCGCTCTTGAAAGAGTTATTGATCAATTACAAGGTTTTACTACATGGTGTCTTGATAATCCTATTGAAAAAGGAACGATTATAGCTACAGGTGTTTGGAAAGTAGATGATGTAAAAAATACAAAATTTATTGAAGAAGCTTATAATTTAGGAAAGAACGTAAAATAATTATAAAATAAATATGAAAAAAGCGTAATTTTATTATTTTTGATTTGTATTGTTATATTAATAATAACAATACTATCACGTTCTTATAAAATAGAATCAAAAAATACAAATACTAATGGTGTATCAAAATATTTTAGATATTTATTTAAGGCAAGATTTTCGTAAATGGCTTGAAAAAAATTCCAGTACAGAGAAAGAGTGTTATGTATGCGTTAAGAGAGGGAGACCAACAAATAATAACGTTTTATGGTACTTGGACGCTGTTGAAGAAGCGTTGTGTTTTGGCTGGATAGATAGTACAATAAGAATAATCGACGGTAAAAGAATGCAACGATTTTCACCAAGAAATAAAAAAAGTAATTGGACTGAGCTTAATAAAGAGCGAGTACGAAGACTTGAAAAATTAGGCTTAATGACAGATGCTGGTCGTAAAATTTTACCGATGACTGAAGCTTGTAACTTTACATTTGATAAAGAGATTGAAACAGAATTAAAAAAAGCTAGAGTTTGGACTAAATTCAGGCGTTTCCATCCGTTGTATCAAATGGTACGAGCATCTAATCTTGCTTTTCATAAAAAACGTAATACTGAATCATATAAAAGAATGCTAAATCATATGATAGAAGAAACAAAGAATGGAAAAATGTATGGTGAATGGAATGATTATGGAAGATTGTTAGAATATTAGATTTCATTTATCAATTTTGTTGACGCTTCTTATTGAGAATTGGAAAGATTTTTGATAGTTATTCTATATAAATCCTTCCATCCTTGAGGGAAAATGCCAGCTCCGCTGGTGACGTGTTGTTTGAAAATGATAAAAAAATGTGTCATGCTGAATTTAATTCAGTATCAATTGAATATTATTTGCTTTATGGATTCTGAAACAAGTTCAGAATGATAATTTCACACGAAGTGCTGGGTATCCAAACTCAGTATTTTAAAAATAAACCAAGTGTATAAAACTTTGAACCATTTTTATAAGTTTTTTGAACTTTTTTGATTACCTAGTTAATTTTTTTACTTTAAAATAAGCATATTATTGAGATTTTTAGCGTCTCGCAAATTAATAAAAATTACAAATAATTTTAGAATATTATGAAAAAAGTTTTTATTATATTATTTTTAATTCTTATTATAGTATTGTTTATCGTAATAAATTTAAATCACAAAAAGGATAATAAAATTATGACAACAAGTAAAGACAGACTTGAACTAAGTAATGAAAAATATAAGGAATTATTTGGTTCTTATCCAACACCAGAAAAAGAATTAGATCCCGAATTAATGTTGATTTTAAGAAAATCAATATTTGGTGATGTATTTCACAGTGGTATTCTTGATAATAAAACTAGAGAAATGATAACGGTTACAGCACTTGCAACAATGCAAACTTTACCACAATTAAAATCACATTCCCGTGCTGCTTTGGGTAATGGAGTTTCTCCAATAGAATTAAGAGAATTGATTTATCAACTTGCACCATTTATCGGTTTTCCAAGAACTCTAAACGCTGTTGCTACAGTAAATGAAGTATTTAAAGAAAGAGGTATTGAACTACCACTTGAAAAACAAGGTACAACTAGTGATGAAGATAGACATGAAAAAGGTTTTGAAATACAAAATCCAATTTATGGTGATGAAATTAAAGAAAAGTTTAAAAATTTACCAGCAGGATTTAATGAATTTGTACCCGATTTTTTAACAGATTTTGCTTTTGGCGATTTTTACACAAGAAATGGTCTTGATATAAAAACAAGGGAATTAATGGTTCTAGTTGCATTAACTGCACTTGGAGCGGAAAATCAAATAAAAGCTCATGTGAAAGGTAATTTAAAAATTGGAAATAGTAAAGAAGTTTTGGTTGCAGCGATTGTCCAAACAATACCGTATATTGGTTTTCCAAATGCATTAAATACTTTAAAAATTATTCAAGATATTAAGTAGATATTAATACAATTGTTAGAGGTTGACGATGAAAAAATTGATTACAAATACAGTTTTAGGAATCTTTTTAATAACAGGAGCAAATGCTTACGCTGGAAATAAAAATCCATACGGTTTAGTTTATCAAGGAGCTATAACAAAAAATGTTAGTGGTGAAGTTAATATTATTCCAACTTCTTATAAACTAAATAATATAAAAATTTCAGCAAATATTTACTTACCAGCAAATTATGATAAATCAAAATCATATTCGGCAGTTGTTGTTGCACATCCAAATGGTGGTGTAAAAGAACAAGTTGCAGGACTTTATGCTCAAAAACTTGCTGAAAATGGTTATATCACACTTGTTGCTGATGCTTCATATCAAGGTGCCAGTGGTGGCAAACCTAGACATATGGATAAACCTTTTTACAGAGAACAAGATATACATGGTATGATTGATTATATTTCAAAATATCATAATGTTGACAATAGTAAAATTGGTATTTTAGGCATTTGTGGCGGTGGTGGTTATACATTAAAAACAGCACAATCTGATAAAAGATTAAAAGCTGTAGCTACCTTGAGTATGTTTAATACTGGAAGAGTTAGAAGAAACGGTTATCAAGATAGTCAATTAGATACTATTCAAGATCATTTGAAAAAAGCAAATGAAGCACGAGAAGAAGCAGTTAAAACTGGCAAGGAAAGATTAACTGGATCAATGGCTGGTATAACTGATGAACAGGCTGAAAAATTGCCATTTGATCTATATAGAGAAGGTTTTCAATATTATTTAAGAAGTCGTGCACATCCAAATTCAACATTTGAATATACTGAAAGTAGTTTGATGGATTTAATGACTTGGGATGTGACAGATCAAATCGAGCTTATAAATCAACCGTTATTGATGATTGCTGGTGAAAAAGCTGATTCCTTGTATATGACAAAGGATGCTTATGAAAAAGCGATCGGAACAAAAGATAAAGAATTGTTTATAGTTCCTAATGCTACACATATTCAAACTTATTATGTTCCTGAATATGTAGATACAATCTCCAAAAAATTGGTTGAATTTTTTGATGCAAAATTGAAATAGGTTTTTTATATGATTAAAGAATTTTTACTTACTATTATGACAATTTTAAGTTTTAAAAATATTAATGCTATGGAGCCACTTACGATTGAAAAACAAGGCAATTTTTCTGTTGGTGGAAAAATAATACAACGTGATGGTAAATACGATAATTCAAAATTTGTTGGCTGGGCGGAACAAAATGAAGTTGGACAAAGTTATAGGACAGACCATGCATTCGTAAATTATCAAATACCTGTTAATGCTAATAAATATCCGTTGGTGTTTATTCATGGTTACGGTAGCTCTGGTGTTTGTTGGGAAATGACACCAGATGGAAGAGATGGTTTTTTAACATTAATGTTAAGAAAAAAGTATAGCACTTATGTTGTAGATTTGCCAGGTCGTGGTCGTGCAGGTAGAACATCAAATATCACAAGTATTAAACCAATTGCTGATGAAATGTTTTGGTTTGATATATGGAGAATTGGTATTTGGCCAAAATACAATAAAGGCGTTCAATTTTCACAAGATAAAGAATATTTAAATCAATTTTTTCGTGAAATGACGCCAGATTTAAGTGACCATAAGC
>CAKVBE010000073.1 GCA_934725005.1 uncultured Rickettsiales bacterium
ATTCTCTTTCACTCAACATAAATGCGGTTCTATATACATCTGTTGCCTTCAAGTTAGGTAAATAAATTTGTGTAGCCGTTTGTTGAACAAGCGTATCAGATATATCACTTTTTGTAGCATCTTCAACAGACTGTGTAGCAAACACAACAAATGCATTTAATTTTCTTAAAACTTTCAACCAATCTTTAATTCTTGGCGCAAATACCGGATTGTCAATAAGAGCCCAAGCTTCATCAAGAATTATCATTGTTCTTGTTCCATCGAGCGAGCCATTAATTCTGTGAAATAAATATAAAAGTATTGGTCCTATACTAATTTTATCCTTCAAAATTTCACCCATTTCAAAACCAAATGCAAAATTTGAGGAAAAATCAATTATATCATCATCATTATCAAAAATCTTAGCGTGCGAACCATCAGAATGCCACATTTCTAATCTTCCAGCAAGTGTTCCAGGACCAGACATACCCAAAAATGGAGCAATATTTCTCAAAACCCTTTTATGATATGGTAACTTGTAATTGCCTAAGACTGCTTCATTAATTCTTGCTAAATCTTCGGCTGAGCAAGGCTCACCATTTGCTGTAACTAAAGCTCTTAACCAATCTTTTAGAAATGTTATATTTTCATTTGTCTCAGGCAAATGTAACGGATTGAAACCTGATACTGTAGAAGCATCTAAAACCGCATATTTTCCACCAAGTGCCCTAATAAATATTTCTGCACCATGATCCTTATCAAAAAAGAACATTCTGCAATTAAACTTTTGTGCTTGCGCACATAAAAAATTCATTAAAACAGTTTTACCGGCACCAGTAGGTCCAATGATCATTGTATGCCCAACATCCCTAACATGAAAACTGAAAAAATATGGCGTTCCAGAAATTGTATTCAAAACTGTACAAGCTTCTCCCCAATGATTATTTTTTCTTTTTCCAGATGGATAATTATGAAATGAAGCCAAACTTGCTAAATTTAATGTATTTATTGTAGACTTTCTAACAACATACTTCATATTACCAGGTAACTGTGCCCAAAATGCTGCCTCCATATTCATTCTTTCCCTAGTTGCCGTAATACCAACATTTGAAAATTCAACAATAGCCATAGACATTGCATTTTCAAGAATTTTTTCATTATCTTCAACACACATTATTGTTAAATGGTGTGAACCAAAAGCAAATCTACCACTCATTGCTGAATCAAGAGCGTCATCTATTTCTTGTATTTGCGATATAGCAACGTCTTGTGATTGAATCATTCTTCTTTGTTGTAATTGCATGCTACTGATTGCAACCATCCTATTGATAAACGTAAATGATTGACTAATTATAAATTCAAACGGTAACTGTAAAAATCCATCTAAAATACCAGCATTTGTTGACGGTCTATATTCTTTTATTGACGCTATACCAGCATATTTTGTTCCATAAGGACTTTTTATCTCCATTACTTTTGAACCAAAGTATAATCTATTCGTTTGTAGATATTTATTTATTGGTAAAGTCGACAATCTATATTCCTGCCTGTCTCCACAATTAACTATTAATCCCAAAAATTTTAAAACTTCAGAAAAAATTGTTTCGTTATTTTTTACAATTCCTAATAATTTTGGACCGTAGTTACCAAAACCATTTAAAACTCTCTCTGTAACTTCATTTAATTCACTAATAGCATTTCTTAATGCTTTTCCTTTAGCATTCTTATCAGCTTTTTCTCTTATTTTCTGAAAGAAATTCACTATACCAGCAACACCGCCAGTGTCCTGTTTTCTTATAATACTTATATAATGTTCATTTGTAAAAGATCTATCGCCACTATGTCTTTCCTTCCATTCTTTATTAACTCTAGCAGCAAAAATATTTGTAAAATCGCCATCTGGATATGCCTCCTCTTTTCTCCTAATTGTATGAAACCATAGAGCAAAATTTCCAGAAGCCATACTTTTTAAAAGATTATTCCTTGTGTCTTTTCTTATATCGATATCTTCATCATCAGCTGTTTCAAACGAAAAACCATCTATTTTTATAACTCTCAATAGACTATTGTCTTCTAAAAGAACAGTATTTTCATCTAACAACATTTTATATGGAATGAATCTAGAAGAAGACATTTCCTTAGATAAATAATTTTGTTTTGGAGCTGATAATGTAGTCAGTTGCATATACTGTTACCTTTCAATAGACATCATAAGAATTCACACCGCCATGAAATGTTTTATTATAACAAACATTGAAATTACTCGTTTTCATTATAAGTAATTCTATCATAAGCGGTTCTTTTAAGCATATAAAATAAGCAATACAATGGAGTAGAGGCATCAATACAAGTAAAAACAAAAAATTACTTGTAACAACAAAGGCCAACAGCGAAGCAAGACCATTCATGGCCGCATATACATAAGTAACGCCTAAAATCATACTTGGCCTTGTTAAGCCTAAAAATAATGGGTCAGCCCTAACCTTACCACCAGCCACTATCCAAAAACCTATATTAGCATATTAATTACTAATATTATTCACTAAAATAAAATAAAATCAAGTGAAAATATCAAATAATATTAATTTAATGTTAATTTACTGATA
The DNA here is from genome assembly GCA_934725005.1 of uncultured Rickettsiales bacterium. The sequence goes on from CAKVBE010000073.1 coordinate 2,586, forward strand.
AACAATAAGAGTCAATATTAATTAACATACGAATAAAAATCTGTATTGATTTTTTATAACAACTTATAATTAAATTAGTTTAATGCTAATACAATTAAAATAAAATGCTTGATAAACTTTTTGTTTTTGATATAGAAACAATACCAGATACTGATGCAGTCTATAATCTTTTAGGTATTGAGTCCAACGACATAGAATATTTGAGAAAAGAACTAGAAAAATATCATACTGATAATTTTGAAAATCCGTTTCCAAGACAAATGTTTCACAAACCAATTTCTGTTAGCGTTTTAATTGCCGATATTGAAAAAATTGACGGTGGATTTGAGTATTATAAAATTAACAAAGTCGGAACATTCTCAAGTATAAAAAATACAGAAAAACAAATAGTAGAAAAATTTTTTGATTATCTTTCAAAACATCTACCAAGAATTGTAGATTATAATGGTAGAACATTTGATTTACCAGTTATGAAATATAGAGCAATGAAATATTGTGTGTCTGCACCAAAACTCTTTAAAGCTGGTGATAAGTGGAACAATTATCAACAAAGATATTCTTTAGATTGGCATTGTGATTTATTAGACGCCCTATCCGACTTTGGTTCATCATGTAGATGCAAAATGAATGAAGTTTGCTCTATACTGGGAATACCAGGAAAAATCGGTGTTGATGGTTCTAAAGTTACAAAAATGTATGACGCTGGAAAATTACAAGAAATAGATGATTATTGTGAAACTGATGTTTTAAACACATATTTAGTCTACTTAAATTACCAATTACTAATTGGAAATATAAACAAAGAATCATTCATAAACATGAACAAAGACTTAATTGATTACTTAAAAATAGAGGGAAAAGATAATTTTTTTGAATTTTTAAATGAGTGGGAAAAAGTTGATGATAAAAAACTATTTGATTAGAGCATCACACAAATACTTGTAAACATTTAGCATTGAATTCTTGAATTTAATACATCACGTAAAAGCAAAACATGAATCATACTAAACTTAATTCAACATTATTAAATGTTTAAATGTTTTATTGACTCAGAATTAAATTTAAGATTAAAATTCTCATTATTTAACAATATTTTGACTCTTTGTTTTATGATCTGCCAAATCCTTTGCTATTTTTTGTATTATGAGAATTGAGCATAGTTTGCCAATAACCATGTTCTGTTTGTTGTTTTAAAGCATTCGCTTGTTGCATCATATAACTCACTTTCTGTCCCAATATTAGCTGAGTCCATTTTCCAATTGGTTTTACTATACCAACTATTTTTGTCTGTGTGGGTTGTTGCAGTATATGTTCCTCTTGATTAATTTTATAGACTCTATCTAGTCTTCTTTCTTTCTCTTTATCTCTTAATCTTTTGTCATCTCTATTCGTATTATTTTTTGTATCTAATTTTTTATTTGACTTTTTTTTCAAAATATTTAACAGATTTATATATTTATTCACAATACTTTTAAATACAAAATACAATATTATCCTTATAAAGGAAATAACAAAAAAGAATAAAACTGATAATAAAAATACTATTAAAAAAGCTCTTTCCATGACATCAAAAAATATTATTACTTAAAATATATTTTTTACAAAGGAATAAGCAATAAAAAAAATTATTTTTGTTACTTAAAAAAATAAATTAATACCTAGTAATTAATTTTAGATTAATTTTTATTTATAATATTCGCCATAAAATTTATAATTATTCTATTGTAATCGCATATAATTTTATTTTTATGAATATACTGAATACCTATTTAAAGTTGTAAATCAAAAATTTTTTTATATCAAAGATAAGAAATTATATTTCATTTATACACCAATAAATTGTTTTTAATAAAAATATATCAACTATTGTAATATAAAAATTATTCATTATAATAAATAATGTACATATTTATGAAAAATGCAATGAATGATAATGAGCGTCTGAATATATTAAGATTTGTTCGTGGTAAAAATACGGGTTTAAACTCATTTTTTAAAATCATGAATAAATATGGCAGTATAACAAAATTTGTCGATAATTTTGATAATTATAAAAATGTAAAAGGTATAGAATTAGCAACTATAGACAATGTTCTGGAAGAGATTGAAAAAACAGAAAAATTAAATGCCAAAATAATAACATATTTAGATGACGATTATCCTCAATATTTAAAAAATATAGGACAATTCCCACCAGTATTAACTGTCCGTGGTAATTACTCATTATTAAACTATGAAAAAATTATATCTATTGTAGGCTCAAGGAATACTTCGATCAACAATTTTAATTTTACTAAAAAAATTGCAAATGAATTAGGTATGTACGGTTATAAAATCGTATCTGGTCTAGCAAGAGGTGTCGATTCTGCGGCACACATTGGATCATTAAAAACTGGAACAATTGCTGTTGTTGCTGGTGGTATAGATAACATATATCCAAAGGAAAATGAAAACATATACTATAATATACTAGAAAATAATGGCTTAATTGTTTCAGAAAATTATCTAGGTTGTCCTCCAAGACCAGAATATTTTCCATCAAGAAATAGAATTATTGCCGGATTGTCAAAAGGTGTACTTGTTATTGATGCCGGATTAGTATCAGGAAGTTTGAATACAGCTAAACAAGCAATAAAGTTCAATAGAGAATTAATGGTATTTCCTGGAAGTCCATATGATGAAAGATGTTTTGGCTCAAACAAATTACTACAACAAGGAGCCAATTTAGTTTTGGATTCTAAAGATATTATAGAAAATTTAGAGCAGTTTACAGTAAATAACAGTTTAAATGATAATACTAAAAATATTGATTTAGAAGAAGACAAAACGGAAGACGATCTATTTAATTGTTTAAAGAATGATAATGACATTATTTCTGAATCAATTTTATCTAGATTAGATTTAGTCCCAATAGATATAAATAATATAATAGAAGACCTTGCTTACATGTATAGCGTAGGAG
>CAKVBE010000074.1 GCA_934725005.1 uncultured Rickettsiales bacterium
GAGTTATATTGTTTTAGTGATTTTTTTTATATTTAGTATATTGAATATTTTGACATACAAAAAAATGTCTTTAATGTCAATAATACTTATTGCACTGTCGTTATGGCTTTCTATTACTACTTATTTTAATAAACCACAGGCTTTTACAAGTTCTGCATTTAATTTTGTTAGAGTTGTGGCAATTTGCTTAATATTTGAATATTATCAAAACCGTATAATGATTTTTATTAAAGGGTGCCGATGGTTTTATTTTATAATGGTTTTTACTAATTTTGTATGTGTTTTATTGACATATCCAAATGGTATTTATACAAGAAATGATGGAAATGCAGGATATTTTTTGGGATATCATAATGCTTTTATTTTGTATTTTATACCGGCATTACTATTGGCATTATTAGAACGAAAATGTAAAAAAAGATATTGTCGATATAATAATTTTTATATAATTTTTATATTTTGTTTTATACCTACTATATTGGAGAAATCAACAACGACGTTATTGGCATTGTTTGCAGTTCTTTTGATTTATACTATTATTGGATTCAAGAATAAATTAAGAAATCATGAAAATTATTGTAAACCATACATATCAGTAAAAAAGATGTTAATTGTTTACTTGGCTTGTAATATTATAATTTTAGCTTTAAATTTTCTTTTAAATAATAGAATTATTAGATATTTTGTGGAAAATATTTTAGGAAAGAGCCTTAACTTTTCTGGAAGAACTATTATATGGCAAACTGCAATTACAATGATTATTAATAATCCTTGGACTGGATTTGGAATAGGAAGTAATGTTTTATATTATGGAGCTTATTGGTATGGACACAATGAGATAATTGAATATATGCTGGAAGGTGGAATGATAGCAGTATTTTTGTTTGTAGGAATTTGGATTGCTTTAAGTCATAATTTAGATAAGTGTAAAAGCAATGTTATTAATATGACTATGTCTGTAATTTTACCAGCAATACTTATTTTTTTCTTAACGGAAGCAAGCACATTGCAACATTTTACTATAGTATATTTAATTGGATATAATTTGGAAAAGTATTTGCGTAATTCGAATGAAACTATATAAAGGAGAGCAAAACAAATGAAAATTGTAGCAATAATGCCAATAAAATTAAAAAACGAGAGGTGTCCAGGTAAGAATACGAGAATGCTTGGAAATAAACCATTATTACAATATGAGTTGAATAATCTTGAAAAGACAGGTCTTTGTGATGAGATAATAGTTTATTGCAGTTCGGAAGAAATTATTCCATTTCTTCCTAGAGAAGTAAAATTTTTAAAAAGACCTATAGAATTGGATTTACCCACGTCAAATTTTAATCAGATATTTACATCATTTATTGAAAAAAAAGATGCGGATATTTATGTGTTTGCTCATGCAACCGCTCCATTTATTACAATAGAAACAATGAGAGAATGTATTGAAGCGGTAAAAAGTGGAAAATATGATTCTGCTTTTTGCGCAGAGAAGCTTCAGACATTTTTATGGAAGAATGGAGAACCGTTAAACTTTGATGCGTCTAATTTACCAAGAACTCAAGATTTGGAAACTATTTATCGGGAAACTTCGGGAGTATATGTATTTACAAAAAATGTTTTTGTTAAATATGGTCGAAGAATTGGCAAAAATCCATTTATTAAGTGTGTGAAATTCAAGGAAACTGTGGATATAGATAATCCAGAAGATTTCAAACTTGCTGAGGCTCTGTTAAATATTAGTTTATAGATGAAAGAGGCATAATACTATGAATAATTTGAAAGTATTAGATGTCACATTACGAGATGGTGGATGTGTCAATGACTTTAATTTTGGAAAGATATATATGGAAAAAATTTTAGCAGCTCAAGAATCATCGGGTATTGATATTATAGAAGTGGGATATATTGATGAGAACAGAGGGTCTGTTTCGGGAAGAACACAATATATTAATGAAAAAGTTATTTCGGAATATTTTTTAAAATATAAAAAATCAGGTACAATTTATGTAGCAATGATAGACTATGGTAAATTTAATGTAGATAAATTAGCTTTTAAGACGGAATATGGAATTGATGGTATTAGAATGGCTTTTCACAAAAAGGATAGAAAAGAAATCATTACATTGGGACGTAAAATTATTGAAAAGGGATATAAGTTTTTTATTCAACCCATGGTTACATTACGATATAGTGATTCTGAACTAATAGAACTTATTGAAATGATAAATAGTGAACTTCCGGATGCGTCGGGCTTTTATATAGTAGATAGTTTTGGTGAAATGAGACCAAATGATATGAGTAGGATTTTAAATTTGGTAGACCATAATTTGATTTCATCAATGGCGTTAGGATTTCATTCCCATAATAACCTTCAGCTGTCTTACTCGAATGCAATTGCTATGTTGCAGTTTCCGACTAATCGTGATATTATGCTTGATTGTTCCATTATGGGAATGGGAAAAGGTGCGGGAAACTTAAATACTGAATTATTATTGGAGCATCTCAACTTATATTATGGAAAAAAATATAAAATTGCTCCATTATTAGAAGTGATTGATAAAGTCATTAATCAGCTTCATTCAGAATTTTATTGGGGATATGCACCAGAATATTATTTGTCTGCGGTAAATCAGTGTACTCCAAGTTATGCCAGTCATTTTTATAATAAACATATGCTTCCAATTGATCAAGTTAGTGAATTGTTAGGAATGATTGTACCAGAAAAGAAAGTTTCGTTTGACAAGAATTACGCAGAGAAAATTTATAGACAATTTAATGAAAGTAAATCGGTTGATGATACTGTTACTGTTGAAGAACTTCGAAAACATTTTGAAGGTAAGAAAATACTTCTGATTGCACCAGGAAAGACTATTGTTGCTGCAAGTGAAAAAATTGATAATATAGAAGCTTCTGAAGATGTTGTTTCTATAGGACTTAATACAAAGCGTCAAGGGAATGATTACTTACTAACTACACGTAAAGAAATATATGATAGTGCAGTGTCAGAGGGAATTAATATTATTGTATGCTCTAATATTTCAAAAGGTGGAAGAGGAAATGTGAAAATTCTTAATTATGCTAATTGGATAGAGGTAAATGAACGTACATATGATTCATCTTTTGTAATTGCTTTAAATCTTTTAGTAAAATGTGGTGTTAAAGAGATTTTATTAGCAGGTTTGGATGGATTTTCAGTTAACATTAATGAAAATTATTTTGATTCGAATTTGAGGCGCCCAGTAACGCTTGAACAGGTTAAACATCGAAATGATTATTATAGGCAATTAATAAGTAGAGTTAGGAAATTAGGAGTTAAAATAGAATTTATAACGCCTTCCAAATATGATAGGGATGCATAATCATAATTTCTGGCTTTATACGTTGCGAATTCATAAACGATTTATTAGTATATAAAATTCAATTCGTAGCTAAATATATTATAAATTCAGAATAACGCAAAGAGGAAGATATATGCATAAGTTTTTGAAATTATATAAGAAAATGTCTGAACCAGTAAAAGCGTCCTTATGGTTTACGCTTAGTAGTGTTGTTCAGCGGGGTATTTCTTTACTTACTACACCTATATTTACTAGAGTGTTAACAACAGAACAATATGGTGTGTATTCTGTGTATCAATCATGGTATTCCATTATAATTATATTTGCAACATTAAATTTATATGCAGGTGTTTATAATAATGGAATGACCAAATGGCCAGAAAATAGGCCGCAGTTTACGTCAGCATTGCTTGGACTATCTTCTACAATTACAATTGCTTTATTTGGAATGTATTTAATCGCAATGGAATTTTGGAATAATTTGTTTGGGTTATCAACTATATTTGTCGTTGCAATATTTGTTGAAGCTTTTTTTGTTCCTGCATTCAACTTTTGGGCGGCAAGTGAAAGATATGATTATAAATATAGAAAATTAGTTTTGATTACAATTTTGATGGGGATAATGAGTCCATTACTTGGAATAATAACTGTTTTACATACACAATATAAAGCGGAGGCAAGAGTACTTTCTTTTGTAGGAATACAAGTATGTGTAGGTTTAATTTTTTATATTTATATAATGTGTCGGGGACATAAATTTTATATAAAAAGATATTGGAAATTTGCATTGGCCTTTAATTTACCATTGGTTCCACATTATTTATCACAAACTATTTTAAGTCAAGCAGATCGAATAATGATATCTAATATGGTAGGAAAAAGTGAAGCTGCTATTTATAGTGTAGCTTATACCATATCGATGATGTTTACAATTGTTACAGCTGCAATTAATAATTCTTTTATACCTTATACTTATAAAGCGCTTAAAGAACAAAACTATAAAAATTTAAAAAAAAATGCGACGTTTTTAGTTTTAATGGTTGGAATATTTTGCATGGTTGCAATGGCATTTGGACCAGAAATAATAAAAATATTTGCTTCTTCGGAGTATTATGATGCGAGATGGGTTATTCCTCCAGTTGCAGAGGCACTTCTTTTTATGTTTGTTTATCCATTATTTAGTAATGTAGAATTTTACTTTGAGGAAACAAAATTTATTATGATTGCTTCAGGAGTAGCTGCGATTGCGAATATCATATTAAATTATATAGGAATTTATATATTTGGATATATAGCAGCGGCATATACAACATTAATTTGCTATATATTATTAACATTAGCACATTATGTAGCGTATAAGATAATTTGTAAAAAAAATAATATTCAAAATGAAATATATGATGTTAATTTTTTGGTTATATATTCGATTATTTCAATTTGTTTAATGATTACTATGACTGTAATTTATGATAAATGGTATATTAGATATACAGTTATAGTAATAATTTGTGGTGTTGTAGTTGGAAAACAGAAATTTTTAATATCAAAATTTAGAGAAATTAGGAAAAAATAATATGAGGTATATCAAATATTTGATAATGGATGTGGATGGGACACTTACTGATGGTAAAATTTATATGGGAGATAGTGGAGAATTAATGAAAGCTTTTTCAATTAAAGATGGTTGTGGAATACACGATATTCTTATTCCTTCTGGAATTATCCCAATAATTATTACCGGTAGGAAGAGTAAAATACTTGAAAATAGATGTGACGAAATTGGTATTAAAGAAATATATCAGGGTATTTCAAACAAAGTGGAAAAAATTTTTTCAATTGTAGGTGATTTAACTACCGTGGCCTATATTGGCGATGATATAAATGACCTGCCAGCTATGGAATTAATTAAACAAGGAGGAGGAAAGATAGGATGTCCAGCTGATGCTGCTAAAGTAGTAAAGGAAGTTGCTGATTTTGTTTCCACGAAAAATGGCGGGGATGGTGCGGTAAGGGATTTTATTGAATGGCTAATAATTTAGCATTGATGTGAACTGCCAGTAATTTGTAAGTGCTTCAAAACGTAAGTGCCTCAAAACATAGCGTAGTGACTGCCTTTTACATTCTTGATATACTGTAAGAAACCATATATTTAGGAGG
>CAKVBE010000075.1 GCA_934725005.1 uncultured Rickettsiales bacterium
ATTTTAACTAAGTAAGCCAGTATTTACAAGTACTGGCTTAAATTATTTGAAAATTAGACCGGACAGTAGTGCGAAAAGTGGAAGGATTTAGAAAAGCAACAAAAAAATTTTTTCACTGAAGTAAAAATGTCCAAAGGACAAAATGAGGGCTTAAATCAGATAGTGAAATTTTAAACAATTTACAAGTACCATATCGTCCTTTCAGAGCACTTTCTATCAAGAAAGAAAAGGATTTAGTAATAGTTTTTCTTAATTATTTGTGAGAAATACTTGTTTTTCATTAAAATTTGAGTTTATGCAAATAATTTTAACCAATTGAACCAATATCTATAAGTAATGGCTTAAATTATTTGAAAATCAGAGTAGACAGTAGTGTGAATAGGTATTGAACTAAATTCAGTATGATATACATTTCAATTCATTCTATTTCCTAGCTCACATATTAACTCACATTATTATCTATATAATTTTTCTTGACAAAGTAATAAGACTATTTTATAATCAAACATATATTTAATTGTTTAATTGTATATGAATAGAGAATTGAAGAATTTATTACTGAGAATAGTACTTTCTGTAATTTTGTTTATTTTATCTTTTTTTCTGAATAATTATTATAGATTCATATGTTTATTTTTTTCGTATATTATCACTGGAAGTACAATTATAAAAAAGGCTTTTGAGAACATTAAGGACAAACAAATTTTTGATGAAAATTTGTTGATGCTTATAGCAACTATTGGTGCTGTGATAATTGGTGAATATAATGAAGCGATTTTTGTTGTATTATTTTTTCAAATAGGAGAATTTTTTCAGGATTATGCTGTAAATAAATCAAAAAATTCTATTACATCATTGATGAATATACGTCCTGATTTTGCAAGATTAAAAAAAGATAATAATTTTATTATTGTTGATCCAAAAGATGTTGAGATTGGTAGTATTATTGAGGTAAGACCGGGAGAGAAGATCCCATTAGATGGTTTTGTTATAAAAGGAAGTTCTGTTTTAAATATGTCTTCTTTAACTGGAGAATCGATCCCTTGTAATGTTTATGAAAATGATGAAGTTTTGAATGGTTCAATAAATTTAAATAGTGTAATACAAATTAGAACAACAAAAGAATTTTATTCTTCAACTGTGAACAAGATTTTAAATCTTGTTGAAAATGCGTCAACATTTAAATCAAAGTCTGAAAACTTTATTACAAAATTTGCTAATTATTATACACCAATTGTTGTTATTATTGCATTAATAATGGCTATGATTTTTCCATTAATAACAAAATCTGAATTCACAACATGGTTCTACAGAGCGATTACATTTTTAGTTATATCATGTCCATGTGCATTGGTTATATCTGTTCCACTTAGTTTTTTTTGTGGAATTGGGTTAGCTTCTAAAAATGGTATTCTTATTAAAGGTAGTAATTACCTAGAAAGTTTAACTAAAGTTAAAACTGTTGTTTTTGACAAAACCGGAACTTTGACAAATGGAACTTTTTCTGTTACAAAAATACAATCTAATTTAATATCAAATGATGAACTATTAAGAATTGCTTATCATATGGAATACTATTCTTCTCATCCAATAGCTGTATCAATAAAAAAAGCTTATAATGGAGATTTTGAATTAGAAAATGTGTCGAATGTTAAAGAATTCTTTGGAAAAGGTGTTTCTGGTGAGTTTTGTAATGACAAAATAATCATTGGTAATTTAAGATTCATGAATGAGAATAATATAAAAGTTCCAGAAGTTAATGAAGTTGGAACAGTTATATATGTTATTAAAAATAATAGTTATCTAGGATATATTTTAATTCAAGATGAAATAAAATTAGAAGCAAAAAGTACAATTGAAGAGTTGAAAGATATTGGTGTTAAAAAAGTTATTATGTTAACTGGTGATAAAAAAAGTATAGCCTCAAGTATTTCTAATGAATTAGGATTAGATAATTTTTACTATGAATTGTTACCAAATGAAAAAATTGACAAGGTCAAACTTTTATCCAGTGAAAAAAAATCAACTGAAAAAATTTTATTTGTTGGTGATGGTATAAATGACGTGCCGGTATTGATTTATTCAGATATTGGCATAGCTATGGGTGGAATAGGAACTGATGCGGCAATTGAAGCTTCTGATGTTGTTATAATGAATGACAATATACATAAAATTGTTGATGTTATTAAAATTGCTAAAAAAACGTTATTGGTAGTTAAAGAAAACATAATTTTTGCCATAGGAATAAAATTTTTAATACTATTTTTAGGTATCATTAATATATCTTCAATATGGTTTGCTATTTTTGCTGATGTTGGTGTTTCTGTTATAACTATAATAAATGCCATAAGAATTGCAAAGCATAAATATTTGTAAATAACGAGTATACTTTTTATTATGTAATGAAGTTGTTATGTGATTTTAGTGTGCTAAAATAATTGAGAAATATGCGAATTTAAGTATTTTTTAATTGCTTTATTAAAAAAAGACTATATTGTATACAAGTAATTTTAATATGAATGTATATAACAAAATGTACATAACAGAAGAACAACTTAAAAAAGTATCAAAACTTTCGAGAATAGAGATAACTGAAAGTGATAAGAAAAAATACATGGAACTTATCGATAAAGATTTAAATGATGTAAAAGAAGTTTTTAATATAAATACAGATGGTTTAGAAGCTATGGTAAATCCGTATAATATACAATTAGAACTATACAAAGATGTTGTATCAGATGGAAATATTGTAGATGAAATTATGAAAAATAATCCAAATAATGTATATAATTACTTTGCAGTACCAAAAATAATAGAAGGATAATCTATGAGTGAATTAACTAAGCTAACATTACTTGAAGCAAAGAATAAATTGGCAAGTAAAGAAATAACTAGTGTTGAATTAACAAGTGCCTTTATTGAAAATATAGAAAAAAATGAAAGATTAAATGCGTTTATCACTAAAACATTTGAATTAGCCCTAGAGCAAGCAAAGAGATCCGATGAGAATATATCAAAAGGAAATATTAAAAAGTTGGAGGGTCTTCCTTTGGCTGTAAAAGATAATTTTTGTACAAAAGGTATTAGAACAACAGCTGCATCAAATATACTTGGAAATTTTATACCACAATATGAATCGACAGTTACACAAAAATTATTGAATGAAAATTATGTTTTACTTGGTAAAACAAATATGGATAGTTTTGCATGTGGTTCAACGACTGCTACAAGTGATTTTGGTTGTGCTATAAGTCCATTAAAATCCGATAAAGATAATAGGGATTTAATACCTGGTGGTTCGTCCGGTGGTTCTGCTGCTGCTGTAAGTGGAAATTTATGTTTAGCCGCTACAGGAACTGATACTGGTGGATCTATAAGACAACCAGCTAGTGTATGTGGATTGGTTGGTGTAAAACCAACATATGGTAGAGTTTCAAGAAGTGGAATTGTTGCATATGCGAGTTCATTTGATCAGGCTGGTTGGTTAACAAAAAATGTAAAAGATTCTGCCTATCTAACAGATATTATTTGTGGAAAAGATGACAAAGATGCCACAAGTGTAAAAAGAGAAGAGACGCATTTTTTTGAAAATTTAAATGAAAATTCCATTAAAGGAAAGAAAATTGGTATAGTAAAAGAATTTTTGCATTTAGAGAATAAAGTTGATAGTGATATTTATAAAAGTTTTTATGATACATTAGATCTTTTTAAAAAAAATGGTTGTGAAGTAAAAGAAATTTCAATACCAACTATAAATTATGTTCCTGAATTATATACAATATTGAGTTATACCGAATTAGCTTCAAACTTAGCTAGATATGACGGTGTTAGATATGGTTACAGAACAAAAAAAGACTTAAAGAGTTTAGATGATTTATATTATAAATCACGTTCAGAAGGGTTTTGTGACAATATAAAAAAGAGAATATTACTTGGTTATTTCTTTTCTTCATCAGAAAATTATGAAAAATACTTTTTAAAAGCACAAAAAGTTAGAAGAAAGTTAACAAATGAATTTTTAAATGGAATGAAAAATGTTGATTTTTTGATGACGCCATCAACTCCACAAACTGCTTTTCCTATAGACTTAACAGATGAAGAGAAAGAGAAGAATGCTGAATCAAATTATTTAAATGATTTATTTGTATGTCCTGTAAATATGGCTGGTTTACCTGCAATTAGTATTCCAACAAGAGTTGCAAGTAATGGTTTACCAATAGGAATGCATTTTATTGGAAAATACTTTGACGAGCAAACATTATTTGATATTGGATTGTTTTTAGAAAAGAATATGTAATTACATCTATTATATACGATTTTTAGGTTTATGTATCAATTTAAGTAGCGGTGTCGGCATTTTGTTTAAATCAAGCACCGCACACTGCTCAGATTTTCATATAATAAACTATCAAATTAATAATCGATACTAACATTATTGTGTTGAAAAATTTTTAAAATTAATTAAATATATAACAGTTGATTTATAACTACTTAAATAAAATGGACAAAATTAAAACTGAGAACCTTGAGGCCGAGTTAGATAGTCTTAGCGGCATTAGTGAAGCTAGCGATGATAAAGTTAAAGATCAGAAAAGTGAGTATGACGAGGAGTTAAAAAAAGTTAAAACTGAACTTGAAAACTTTAAAGAGATTGCACTAAGGAAAGCAGCTGAAGTTGAAAATATAAAAAAGAGATCACAAGAAGATTTAGAAAAAGCTGCAAACTATTCGATTTCAAAATTTACAAAGGAATTACTGCCTGTAATGGACGCTTTATATCTTGCTGTAGAAAACGCACAGAATGACGAGTTATCAAAAAATGATAAATGTTGTAATTTCTTCAATGGAGTAAATATTACACTTAATGAATTAAAAAAAGTTTTTGAAAAAAATAATATAAAAAGACTGTATCCATTAGGCGACGAGTTTAATCATGATTTTCACCAAGCTATTATGCAAGTTGAAAGTGATAAAGATGAAGGCATAATAGTGAATGTTATTCAAGCAGGCTATACATTAAATGGAAGGTTAATAAGGCCGGCAATGGTAGCAGTTTCTAAAGGAAAATCTGAGTAATTTCATTTTTTTAAATAATTTAATCTATAATTGTAACTTTACTTCATCAAAAGGTTATTACTTGGTTCTCACTTATTTGAATGACGAAATACAAAGTAATATATGAAGACTTACTTATAGTTATGATCAAATAGCTTAAATTATAGATTACTATTTAAGGTTTTTTAAAACAAAGTAAGTACGTGCTGATATGTTTAGCAAAATAGGACTCAAGTCTGGGATCGTTATTTTGAATTTGCTTTACAATTAAATTACCAAAATTTTTCCCCTTTTTGAGGGGGAAAGCAAGGACTATGGGATAGAAGCTTGCTTACAATTACCGACTAATGGTTGAAAACCTGAGTGATAGTCCAAAGTTTCCGGAACGAAGTGGAGAAATGTCAAC
>CAKVBE010000076.1 GCA_934725005.1 uncultured Rickettsiales bacterium
TAACCAAGATAGACATCAGATTGATTCGAAGCAGTCTCCATATCGTCTAAACGGAAAGTCACATTTGGATATTGTGCACATAACGTATTGTAATAATCCAGAACTGGATCAGTAGAAGTCTGGACATTAAATGAAGTATTCTTTGTGGAACTGCTTTTGGATAACTCGTATATATTTGTGTTAGAAGTAATATTTGATATGTTCATTCTATACCTCCATGAAAATGGGATTTTTACTACAAATCTACTATAATAATATTATCGGTTTATTATGATGTAAAATATAGTATAAAATACGGATGTGTTATTGAATTTCATTTATATACGTTGTAATTCTATTTTGAATAATGTCTGTTGTCTCATCTAGAGTTTTTTTTCCTTCAAAATAGTAAATGCTTTCTTCTTTAATTATTTGTAATATAATATCATTATTTTGTTCGCATTTTCTTGTATTGTTAATTAAACTTCTAAATAATGATGCTTGTCTCTTTGTCATTGGTGTTTCTGTATATGAATAATTATCATATTCTCCAGTTTCAAATCGTGGAATTATTTCTTTTCCAAATTCATTTGTGTATGGTTTGGTTGTCATGGCTGCATCTATTGATAAATCTAAACAATCTTGCCGTGTTGGTGTATATATATTATACATTGTAGTTGCCTGATATTCTTTTGTCATAAATCTACGTATAAAACGCCATACACCTTTTTTTTCTTTTGTATTAGAATACATACCTATTCGGTTATATAGAGTAAAATAAGACCCTTGTTTATCTTTGCTGGGATAACCAACATATGATATGGATTGACCAAATAACATGTCCATTATGAGATATTCATCTATATTTAAGGAACAATCTGACTCAAATAAAAGTTGTTTATCTTCTTTAAATAATTTTGTGTTATTTGATGTGCCATCATTATATTTTCCGTATGTATTACATATACTAAGTAGGTCTTTAAATTTTTGTTGATTGAAATTACAGGTCTTTTCTTCAAGATTAATGAAATCATTTATACCAACTTTAAGCAAAGAATATAAGGTATCCTCTTTACTTTTTTTAGACAATAGTTGGGTGGAAGTTGGTTTATTTTTAATTATTTTTGTTAAGTCATCGTAAGACCATCCGTCAGTTGTTTGTAAATCTTTAGATTTACATATTAATGTATTAATATTAAAACCAGGTGCAAGATAGTAATGTTTACCTTTTATTTCCATGGCATTCCAGACAGAAGGAATAAAGTCATCTACTTGCAACTCTTGGTCATTTTTAATGTATGGGGTAAGATCTTCAAGAATATTTTTTGAAACAAGTATATCTAAAGGAATCCAAGATAAATCAATGATATCAGGTGAATTTCCTGATAAAATATCATTTGTAAGTTTTAAATCTGGATTTTTTTCATTTGAATAATCTTTTATTTTAATAACATATTCACTATCTTTTTTATTAAATTCTAAAATTGCTTGTCTTATGGGTTCATCTATTCTTGTTCCAGCATAAATAATAGTTTTTTTGTTGTTAAGAGTAGCGTTATTTTTTTCTTTACTAAAATTTATAAAAAAATTTATTAAAAATAATAATGTTAATAATATAATAATTATATATTTAAGAAATCTGTTATTCATAAGTTTATCCTCAACTATCTTATATTGTATTTTTTTAGAATATCATTCTTTATAGATAAAAAAACATTGAGTGTTTTTTGAGAACTGGTCATAAATTCACGGTTGATGCAATTATTGTATGGTGCTACGAGAGAGTCTTGCGTATATTCGTCGGTAACAAAGGTTTTCTTTTCAGAATTAGATACACAATCTGAATCATCCTGATCAATATTTAGTATACTATATAGGGAGGGGGTAATTCTATACTGAGGTATTTTTAAGGCATCGGATATTTCTTCTTTTTCACAAAAAATTAAATAATGATTGTTGGGTTTCATGAAATTGATACAACCAAAAGTATCAATATATATAGATTCTTTCATTTTGGGATATACCGAAATACCACCTGGTCTTGTGATTTCAATTTCTTTTTTTATAGATTTTGAATTACCTCCTATTTCTTTTTCAATATATGCATTCTGTATAAAAAGTCCATTTTTTAAAGAAAAATTATTTCCTGCTTTGACAACAAAAATAAAAGTTTTTCCATTCTGTGAATTTTGATATAATAATTGTTTATTCTTGTTACTTTGTAATTCAGTATCTGATAATGGATTAATTTTAATTTTATAATTTTCAGAATAATTTATCATATCATTATATTTATGTATTTTATCAAAATCATAATTTGGCATGCTATTAAATAAAATTGTTGAAAATAAAAAATAAATTATTATTATAAAGATAACAGTGAATATAAATTTTTTCATGTTCTACCTCATCTGTATTTAAATTTTCTTTAAAGTTCCATTTTGAAAAGCGTAAACTGTATCACATATATCTAGAATATCTTCTTGATTGTGGCACGTAATTGCAATAATACAATTTTCTTTTGATAAATCTAATAGTTGATTGTAAAAATTTGTTTTGCTTATGTTATCTAAACTATTAGCAGGCTCATCTAATAATAATAGAGATGGCTTCTCCATAATTGCTTGAGCTAAAATAACTTTTTGACGCATACCTAGAGAATATTTTCCTATTTTTGTTTTATCATAAGGGTCTAATCCAACTGAATGTATAGCTTGTCTAACTTCAGAATCTTTGATTTTGTTATTGATTTTAGCTAATAGTTTTAGGTTCTCATAAGCTGTCATATTTGCATATAAATTGATATTTTCAATTACAATTCCTGTAGAAAGTTCTCTATTTTGAAAAGGAATATATTCATTTCCATTTAAAAGAATATGTCCGGTACTTGGTCGTACTAGACCTGCTAATATTCGAAGTAGCATTGTTTTACCTGAACCGTTTTGTCCCATAAAACCATATATATGTTCAGAATACATATTTATATTAATATCTTCAAATATTATTTTATTATTTATTTTTTTTCCTAAATTAATTGTTGAAAGAGTATACATATATTACCTCACCTATTTATAATTTAATTAAATATATTCATGATCTTCTAAAAAAAGAAAATCAGACATTGAAAGCAACCAATACATAATTAATAGAATTATTATGCAATAAAAAATAGTTATTAATAATGATATATACGTGTCTATTGTAAATGAATTAAATTGATTTAGCGAAATATTAATAGGAATAAGCATCTTAATGTTTATTCTATTTTCGAAAAGATAAATTCTACCAAAAGAAAGAACCAAATAATGCATCAATATTAAACAGGAATATGAAATGATAAATCCCAAAATTCGTCCAATCATAAAAGACAATAAATTACCTAAAAGAGAAATAAATAAAGATAATATTATATAGTAAGATAAATAATTGCAAAGTACAGTAAAAGAATAAAAATTAATATTAGATTTTGTTATTATCATTGAGAAAATATATAAGATGCATATATATACTGTAAAAAAAACAAAAGCATGCCAAATCAGATCAATTAACTTTTTATAATACCAATTTTTAAAAGAATTATATCTAATTATGAAATATATTCCATTCCCATGTATATCTTCAAAAAAAGAATTACCATATAATAAGATAAAAAAAGTAATAGGAATCAAAAAATTAAATAACGTTTTTATATCTGGAGTATTATAAAATCCATGAAATAAAAAAAATGATAACGCATCTATCAAATTATTTTCAGAATGTAATAATTGACTGTTAAATAAATTAATTAATACTTCGCTTTGTAAAGAGATTAGTATTATAATTAGAATAAATATATGAAATTGAGTTTTTTTAGTATAATGATTCATTATTAAATTCCTTGATCTATATATATTTTATGATGAAGTAAAACGGAAGAAAAAAGCAACATGAATAAAATAAGTAAACATATATAATGGGGTGACAAATTCATATTATATGTAATTCGAAAATATTGAAAAAAGTTAAAATGAAAAAGAGGATGTACGTATATATAAATAACATCTCCTACCTTTAATAATAGGAAATAAAAAATATACAGTGGGAAAAAAAGATATATATTTTTTTGTACATATAATGAAATTGTATACATCATATAAGAAATAATCCCCATAAAACATGAGAAAATAAAAGCATATATAGTATTATATAATAATGGATGACTAATATATAAGCTAATAGGAATCAAAGTGAATCCTGGATTTATTACAGATGACGAAATAATGGTAGTTCCCATTAATCCCCCCCCACCATTTAAATCATAAAAGGTAAAACCATTTGCCATTATGCCTGTATTTGAAAAAAAGAATTGATTTATTACGAGTTCAATAAGTAGAGGAATAAAAAAGGCAATTAATGTACCTAAAAAGGAAACAAGAGAACCAGCAGTATAGTAACTAAATGTATTAATGCGAATAATTTGTAATAAATCTATTTTATTAATTCTGTTTTTAATATTAAAAAAACAATAAGGAAGCAACAATAAAAGCAGACTTAATAAAAAAAATTTGTCAAGTATAGGAGAATGATCATTTAATATAAATGCTTCTGAAACGTCGATTAATGATTCTTTGGGATTTTTATAATTAATAAGCAACCAATAAGCGGAGTTAGTCAATCCAAAAAGTAAGACTATAATAAAACATGATTGAAATCCTATTTGTCGAATCATAATATTAAATTGAGTACAAAAACTTTTATAAAACATAGAATTTTTCCTCCGATTTTAGAACAGGTAAATTGCTATCATGGTATTCCATGATAGCAATCTTACTTATTTTATTTCATGAAATATACATGTATTTACATTTTTAGATTCAGGACTTTTTATTAATACATTTAATCCGGTATTATAGCGTCCAATTGTCCCTGTGGATTTATCAATAAAGTTATATGAATAGCGTTTATTTTTAGCAGCATCAAATTGCCAAGTGTTTTTTGATTGAAAGGTTGTTTGATATTCTAATTGCATTTTTGCATTTGTTGCAACAATCCACATACTTAAATTAGTATAGCTACTATGATCATTTATTTCACCCGCTTTTGCAATTGTTTCAATTGTGAATGAGTAATTATCATAAGAACCATTATCGTATATTTTGCTAGCAGAATAATATTTGGTAGGAGCTTCTGCCCAAGTTCTAGATGATGATGCAATTGCAACATTACCCGTAAATAATATTACAAGTATTGTTACTACAAAGGTATTTTTACAAAATAATCTTTTCATAATTATGCATTCCTCCTTTACAAAATTGAATAACTATTTCTGATACTTTTCTCTTGCGGATTTTGGCTCCTTTGGCTGATAACAGTATTTTGGTGATGTAGCACATACCGCCTGTTTTGCTGCTTGTTTTCCGATTACAGCAAGTAAGTGTGATAAT
>CAKVBE010000077.1 GCA_934725005.1 uncultured Rickettsiales bacterium
TTTCGAATATAAACATAGTCGTCGATACAATTTTATAAGACCTTATTTTTATGTGAATGATTCGCTAAATAGGTTCGTTATTTCAACTGTTTCTGGTAGTGATTATTTGGCTCACTATGCAAGTATGCTTAGTTTTATATTGACCTACTTTAGTTATCAAACACAAATAATTGTAAGAAGATATAAAATGCAAGAAAGTAAAATTGCCTTAATAACAGGTTTAGGCAACAATTTTGTAAAAAGTGATGATATTGTTGTGATAGGTTCCGTTGACAGAATTTTTGATTATTTTATGACAAACGTGAATTGTATTTTTTGGGTAGTTTTGATAATAGATACTATACTTCTAACAAATTTAAGATTGGTAATAATATCGTTAATCTCATTGGTGTTAAATATAGTTTTTGGGGAGATATTAGTTCAAAATTGGTATATCGATTTTGTTCACTTGGAGCCAAGGAGATTGTGTATATTTCAAAGCTTGGTACATTAACAAACGTTAATGATATTTATAGTAAAGTATTTATACCAAGTGAAACGTTTTTTATGCGAGGTAAAGAAATTGTATATTCAAATGAAAATATAAACAAAGAGTTTCTTTCAATGTATGATAACATTTCTACCGGCCCTCATCTTTCTGTTTCAACAATATTAGAAGAGAATACAGTGCAAAAATGTGTTGCTCAAAAGTTAAAAATAAATTCAATCGATAATGAAATTTCACAGATTGCTAATACAATAGATAATTTTAATAAGTTAAATTCAACAAATATCGGGTACACATCTTTACATTTTGCTACTGATTATTTAAAATCGAGAAATGAATTAGACAAGCAGGTTGAGTTAAACCTAAGTAATAATAGATGTGAATTAGCCAAAAGTTGCAAAGAAGTTGTGACAAAAAAGATTGTATCATTATTATTAGAATACTTATTAATGAAATAATAGTTAAAAAATGTCAAAAGAAAGATTTAAAGTTGTTCCAGCTGTATATTTAATAGTTAAAAATGACAATAAAATTTTGTTATCATTAAGAGAAAATACAGGATATATGGACGGTTATTATAGTTTAGTTGCCGGACATGTGGATGGAAATGAACCTGCAAGATTTGCTTGCATAAGAGAAGCAAATGAAGAAGCTGGTATGAACTTAAAAATGAATGATTTAAAGCCTAGTTGTATAATGCATAGACTAACACCAGAAAGAGAATGTATAGATATATTTTTTATTATAGAGAATTATAATGGAAATCTTAAGAATATGGAACCAAATAAATGTGGTGGTTTAGAATATTTTGATGTAGATAATTTACCAAACAATCTGATAGACTATGTAAAAGTTGGTATCGAAAATTCACTAAGCGGTAAATTTTATTGTGAATACGGTTTTGAGCAAAATTATAATTTGTAATATAAAAATCGTTTAATTACCGGAGCTAGTCGCGGTTTAGGATTGGAAATAGCTAAGCAAGAATTACATAAATGAAGTTTTGTAA
The DNA here is from genome assembly GCA_934725005.1 of uncultured Rickettsiales bacterium. Next base: position 1,497 of record CAKVBE010000077.1, read on the forward strand.
TTGCCACATATAGAACCTTTAGTAAAGATCTATCTATTTTAAAAAGCAAATATGGTGATCATATAAAAATTATAAGAATGGATATTGATGATAGTAATTCAGTAGCGGCTGCGTCAAGTGAAGTTAGCAAAATTGTTGATAGAATGGATATTATCTATAATAATGCAGGTGTTCTGAATAAAGGTCATAAAAATATTTTTAAGAATATAATTTTTGATGATTCAGTATTGAACATAGTAAATACAAACTCATTTGGCTTTATTAGAGTTATACAAGGGTTCTATAATTTCATAAAAGTGCCAGCTTAATTAGTTAAAATTATCTGTAAAGACTCAAATTTTAATAAAAAATAAATATTTTTACACAAATAATTAAGAAAAACTATTACTGAGTCCTTTCCATCCTTGTACTAATGTTCGGTTAAAACTTTATAAAATGATGATAGTTTATTTTTTATAATAAGATTCAATTAATATTCAATAATATTAAAATAATTATTATTTATTACTCAATATTTTATTCATAATTATACTGTTAACTGGTCAAAAACTATTATTAAAACCTTTCCCATCCTTGAAGGGAAAACAAGGACCAGGGGATGGAAGCTTGCTTACAATCACAAGCGAATGACTGAAAGCCCGAGCAGTGGTCCAAAGTTTCCGGAACGAAGTGGAGAAATGTCGGCAGAGTTGACAAAGGGGAACTAAAATTAGGAAACAAATTAAAAATAAAATTAAAAAATGATAGTTTTCACAATACACAAGCACCCTATCGCCCTTTTAGGGCACTTTCCCTCAAAAAAGGAAAGGATTTAGAGAATAACAATCCTTAAAAAATCTTTCCCCTTTTTGAGGGGAAAATGTCCGAAGGACAAAAGGGGAGCTTAAATCAGATAATAAAAGTTCAAATAATTCACAAGCACCCTATCGCCCTTTCAGGGCACTTCCCCGCAAAGCAGGGAAGGATTTGGAGAATGATGACTATTGAAAAATCTTTTCCATTTTTGAAAGGAATCGAGGATCTGTGAGGTACGGGATCTCCGAATCCCGTACCAACTGTTTACAGAACTTAATTTTTATTATTTATTATTTTTTTGCTTGAATATTATTTGCCAGCATTAGGTGTTGGATTCGGAGATCCAACACCTCGTAAAGAATATTTGACGGAAAAAGTTATAATTTTCCATCAAATATAAAAAATCCCAAAACAAACTAATTCATTTTTCTAACTTTTTCACTATCAACTTTTTTATTAATCCAAAACTGCTGAATGATTGATATAATATTACTAAACAACCAATAAAGCAAAAGTCCAGTTGGGAACGAGGCAAACATAAATAAAAATATTAGTGGCATATACTTCATGCTTGCAGTCATTGCTTGTGCATTAGGATTTGTTGAATCTTCATCACCTACATTTTCATTAAGCTTTTGTTGTATATACATGGTTAATGCTGTAAGACATGGCAACAAACCAATTTTTAGTCCAGTATCAAATGGTAACAGACCGAATAAATTGAATATATTTGTTGGATCTGATGCAGATAAATCTTGAATATAACCAAAAAAACTTGCTTGTCTCATCTCTATTGCAACAACAAAAACTTTATATAGGGCAAAGAATACCGGTATCTGTAAAATCATTGGCAAACAACCTGATAATGGATTTACATTATTGTCTTTATATAATTTCATTAATCTTTGATTAAGTTCGATTTTATTGTTTTTATATCTTTCTTGTATTCTTGCCATTTCTGGTTGAATTTTTCTCATTCTAGCGACAGACATAAATGATTTTTTTGTAGATGGATATAATAACATTTTTACAATCAATGTTAAAATCAAAATTGCCACACCAAAATTACCAACAAGACTATTTATGAATCTTAAAATTAAATATAATGGTTTTGTTAATATGTATAATGCTCCAAAATCAACCATTCTATCAAATAAAGGAATATTTAATTCTTTTTGATATTCATCAATAATTTTTAATTCTTTAGCACCTGTGAATACTTTATTTTTTACACTAAGTGTATTTTTTGCTTCAATTATATTATCATTTTCTGCAATTGATTGAGCTTTATATACATCATTTTCTTTTAAGAAATTTACTTTTACATTTTGATTTTCTGGTAAAATATTAACTGACCAATATTTATCACTTATTGAGAACCAAGTTGGATTTGAAAATTCTATATTTTTACTTTTTAACTTACTTAATTTTACTTCATTAAATTTTTTATTAAAAACACCAGAGATTTTCATAACTGAAAAATTCTTTCTATCAACAACGTAACTTTTTGAAAGTTGAACATATGGTCTAACCCTTATTTGTTTATCTGTGTTATTTTCAATTATTTGTTCAACGTTTATCATGTATTTATCATCAACTGATAATATAACTTTGAATATTATTCCCTCATTATTGTCATACGTAAAAGTTACACTTGAATTCTGATCCAATTTTTCCTTGTCAAAATTCCATACAGTATTTTTTGTTGGAACCCTAACATCACTTGATAGTATGCCAAAATCAATATAAAAATCTTTGCTTAATAATTGTACAAATTCTTCACTTTTAACTGTTTTTTTGTATTTTTTTAAATATATATTGTCAAAAACAAGTCCTTTTGTACTTATATCACCAATGATATACTCATTTTCTATTGTAACTATGTTTTCTTTTATATCTAAATTTTGTGATTCGTTATTCTTTTCTTCTTCTATTTTTGTAGCTACTTCTTCAACTTTGTTAATTATTTTTCTGTTCTGTTTTTCTACTAATGGTTTTACAACAAAATTGTTCCAAAGAATAAAAAACAAAATAGAAAAAAATGTTAAAAACAATATTTTTTTTCTTGCTATATTCTTGTCCATTTTTTAAATTGGAATGTGTAATTAATAATTAAGATTAACATAAGTCTTTTAGTCTAGTTTTAAAATGAAAAAAGTAAATACTTTATTGTTCTGTTTTTTTATATCATTTTTATTTAATTTAAAAGCTAGAGCGTTCGAAAGTGATGCAAAATATGCTATAATCTTAGATTATAACAATTTTGACATTATATATGAAAAAAATTCAAAAGAGATTACAACTCCTTCATCAATGACAAAAGTTATGACCGCTTATTTAATTTTTGACCTATTAAGTGAAGGAAAAATAAAACTAACAGATACATTTAAAACTAGCGTTAGAGCGTGGAGACAAGAGGGTTCACGAATGTTCATAGAGCCCGAAAAAAATGTAAAAATCGAAGATCTATTAAAAGGACTAATAGTTGTTTCCGGAAACGATTCCGCTATAGCTTTAGCTGAAGGTAGTTATGGTACCATAGAAAATTTTGTAAATAAAATGAATGAAAAAGCCAAATCATTAGGACTAAAAGATACAAATTTTGTTAATCCGACAGGCTTATTTCACAAAAATCATTACATGTCTGTAAATGATATAGCTATTTTAACATACAATTTAATAAAAGATCACAAAGATTATTATGATATGTTCTTTAACATAAAGGAATTTAAGTATAACGGAATAAATCAAAGAAATAGAAATTGGGTTATAAGCGAATACGAAGGAGCTGATGGTGTAAAAACTGGTCATACAGATGCCGGTGGTTATTCATTAATTGGTTCTGCTGAAAAAAATGGACAAAGATTTATAACGGTTGTTAATGGATTAAAAACAGAAAGAGAAAGAACCAATGAAACTAAAAAAATGTTAGACTATGCATATTCTTTATATAGTTACATAAGTTTATACAAAAGTGGTGAGATAATCGATAGTCTAAGTGTAAAAGGTGGAGATAAGAACTTTATAAATGTATATACAAAGGATGATATAGTTTATTCCTTCAGAACCGAAGA
>CAKVBE010000078.1 GCA_934725005.1 uncultured Rickettsiales bacterium
ACATAAATTATTTCTGTAGAAAATTTTTCATTAATTAAATCAAAATAATACCAATCACTATCTCTCAAAAACACAGTTTGAACATACCTTTTATTATATCTTTCCTGGTATATTTTATCCATTGCTTCCTCTTTTCTATACATAATCACTCTTTTCATATTTAGCAATTCTTTCTGATAATCAGAACTGTATTTAGAATCGTTTTTAACATTAGATATATAATCATTGATCAAACTAACTCTACAACTCCAATAAAGCTCTAGTGCATCGGCATTTGACATATTGACCTTATTGATACACACTTCATGATCATTATTATCCAATCTTAAAACCTCGCTTTTATCGATATACTCAGCGGCTGCAAAATTTGTCAAAAACAAAACAAAGGTAAAAAATAAAAAAAATTTGTTTCCTAACTTCCTCATATTATTATAAAATCTACTATCTACACCACATAATAATTATTATTTTAACTTAAATGTCAATAATTAATATATTAACAGAACAAGATGCAAACATAATAGACTTAGCTGAAATAAAAAATTTTTTGAGAATAGATTTTGACGATGATGATAATTTATTAAAAGAACTTTTAAAAACGGCAGTAAAACAATGTGAATTATACATTTCAAAATCTTTAAGTGAAAAAAATTATAAATTGTCAGTATATGAATGCGCAACAAATACACTAAATTTACCCTATCCACCAGTGATTTCAGTAAACTCAATAACAATTATTGATAAATATAATAATAATATAGAATACACAAATTATTTACTTGATACAATATCAAATAAAATAATTTTTAGGAATTTACCAAACAACTTCTACAGAATCGACATAATTTATACAAGTGGCTATACAAAAATACCAGATGATATAAAACAAGGAATATTATTTCATATATCAAAAATGTATGAAGATAAGGTTGGTTATTCACCGATACCAAAAGCTTCTTTAGGCATATACAAAAATTATAAAACAATGAGAATCTAATATATGATAAATTTAAATAAAAAACTTTCTTTTGAAAAAAAGACAATAATTACAAATGATTATGGCGATCAAATCGAAGAATGGTCTTTTTACAAAAATATATGGGGAAATATTATGCCAATTTCTGTCACAAATGAATTTTCTAATTATATCTCTGAAACAAAAATAACTCATGAAATAGTAATAAGATACTTAAATAAAATCGACATTAATATGCGTATAATCTACAACAAAAGAAGATTTATCATAAAATCAGTAATAAACATGAACGAACAAGATAAATACTATAAGATACTATGCGAAGAACTAGTATGAATGGCGGATGGGAAGGGATTCGAACCCCCGGACGGCTTGCACCGTCGCTGGTTTTCAAGACCAGTGCTTTCGACCACTCAGCCACCCATCCATTGGTTAATTGTAAATAAATAAAAATAATAATCAATAGTAATAATCATAAAATATTTATTATTATTAATAATAATTACAAACTACAATAATAATCAATAAAAACTAATTACACATTATAAAAAGACGTCAAAAAAGGTACCGGCTTCAACCAGTACCAAAAAGTTACTTAAAGACCAATACCTCCAGATGTTTTTGATCTCGAGATACCTCTAGGACTTATTTGTCTAGTAGTATCTTTTTTATTTACAAATATATCTCCACTGACTATTAACGTTAATTTATCATAATTATCTTTTTTAAAAATTCCATCAGCCATACTGTTAATCATAAAAGTATTAATTTCCTTAATTATACTATAATTGCTAATTAGCAAATACAATAAAGCCGTATCAAATACTTTTTTCTCTTCGATCATTATATTCAGTGTTTTATTATTACTGTCCTTAATGTCAGCAAAAATCTTAAAAACTTCTTGGTCAATATCAACTGAAGACTCACTAAGAAATTTGTTTTTATTTTTTATATAACCAAAACACTTCTTTAATATTGATTGTTTATTATTATCATTAATAATTTTTCCAAAAATCTCAGAAAATTTGTTTAAATCTTCATTTATTTCTTCTTCGGAAATACCACCATACTTTTTCTTAATCATATCTTGATCATACTCTTTATTGTTTAATAGAACTTTATTTTCTTCTATTAAACCAGCTGTCTTGCATATATCTTCAGCCTTTGTAATTAAAAAATTACATAATGCTCCAGTAACCATTTTTTTTGAGTAAATATTAAAGTCCTTAATATTAATTTTATCTATACCATTACCAAGATCAATCGAACTAAACTTGAATACATCATTGCCATTATCGTCTTTACTCATTTCAGTTTCTGCTACCTCGTCAAAAACTTTTTTAACAATTTCATAATCTTTTATGATTTTAGCTTTTTCACCAACACAAATATTTATATAAAGTTCTCTACCATCGTCCACGGTTTTAATTGTTCCATTGTCATCTAAAAAATATTCTTTAAAACACTTTTTATTTTCATCTAACTCTAAACAATCTTTCCCTAAAATAGAAAGATTAATACAAATATCTTTTTTTATCAATTTACTTTTTATTTCATTTTCATTTTTTTCATCTATATATTTAAGGTATTCATCAGACTTTTTAGATTCTTCATTAAATTCTTTGTAATTATTATCATTTTTATTATCTGAAAATTCTATTTTTTGCTCATCTAGAATACTTTCATTATTTTTTCTTCTAAAATAATAATGTCCTACTGGCTTTTCTTCGCCTTTATCACTTATGCCAATAATATCGACAACAACATTGCCATCATCTAGTTCATTAACTATAGTTGACTTATAACCAACAATTTTTTCTTCAGTAGCTTCTTCAAGAGCGGCATTTGCTTCAGCCAATTTTCTAGCCTCTTCCTCTTCTAATCTTCTTTTCTCTTCTTCCTCTTGTCTAGCTTTTTCCTCTAATCTTCTTTCTTCTTCCTTCCTTTTTCTTTCTTCTTCTTGTCTAGCTCTTTCCTCAGCTTCTTGTTTAGCTTTCTCTTCAGCTTCTTTTCTAGCCTTCTCTTCATCTGCCTTACGCTTAGCTTCTTCAGCTTCTTTTCTTTTTCTTTCTTCTTCTTGTCTAGCTCTTTCTTCTGCTTCCTTTCTAGCTATTTCCTCAGCTTCTTGTTTAGCTTTATCTTCAGCTTCTTTTCTAGCCTTTTCTTCCTTTAATCTTTTTTCTTCTTTCTTCTTTCTGATTCTTTCTTCTTCCTCTTGTCTAGCTCTTTCTTCAGCTTCTTGTTTAGCTCTTTCTTCAGCTTCTTGTTTAGCTTTCTCTTCAGCTTCTTGTCTAGCTCTTTCCTCAGCTTCTTGTTTAGCTTTCTCTTCAGCTTCTTTTCTAGCCTTTTCTTCCTTTAATCTTTCTTCTTCTTGTCTAGCTCTTTCTTCTTCCTCTTTTCTAGCTCTTTCTTCTTCCTCTTTTCTAGCTCTTTCTTCTTCCTCTTGTCTAGCTCTTTCCTCAGCTTCTTGTTTAGCTTTCTCTTCAGCTTCTTTTCTAGCCTTTTCTTCCTTTTCTAATCTCTTTCTTTCTTCTTCCTCTTTTCTTTTTCTTTCTTCTTCTTGTCTAGCTTTTTCTTCAGCTACTTTTTTATATTCCTTTTCCTCTTCTTTTTTGATTTTTTCATCATCTTCAGTATCTAATATAGCCTTTTCTTCTGCTTCATGAGTTTCTTCTTCGGGTTTTTTAATATTTTTGGTACTAGATTCAGGAACTTTTTCCTGTTTTTTATTTTCTTCAATGTTAAACTTTGGTTCTGCAATCAAGACCGCAAAAAACTTCTTTTCGTTCTCTAAAAAATTATCATCACCATATTGTGCTATCAATTTTTTTGCATTATCACTAAACTTTATACGACTAGTTAATTCTGTTAATGTTAAATCATTAAACAAGGCCTTCACTTCATAAATACTCAAAATTTTGCCATTAACTTTAAAAATAATTTGCTTATTTTCGCTTGTTAATTTTTTATGAAAATCTAAGGATTTATTTATTTCTACATCGTTGATTATCTTCTTTTCATTTTCATTTGTATTCTTATCTTTTTCAAAACAAAAATTAAGAATACTTTTTTGTTCATTTATTTTTTCTTCATCGTTTGTATAAGAAATTTGTTCGCTAAAATAATTTTTATGTTTCTTTATTATGTCCACTTCTAAATCATTTTTAGAACTATCTATTTTTTTATTGAAATTGAAGTACTTTTTGGAATCTTCAGAACATAGATTTTCTTCAAAAGATACATTTATCTTTTCTATTTCAATTTTGTTATCAATTTTGTTCACATATTTAAAAATTTCACATAAATCTCCAATATTATTGGTATCAATCGCTATACCATATACATAAATTTTTCCATCTATTATAACAAAAAATATACCCTTATTATTTAGTTCTTTAACGATATTAAGAATTTTCTCTTTATCGATACTTCTTGCTTGTTTTCCCAAATATTCATCTAAAAAACTAATATTTGAACTACTTAACTTTTTAATTTCTGTACTTACTGTCATGTAATATAATCTACCATTATGCTGTTAAATACTTGTTATTATAATAAAATATTTGATAATGTAAATAGGTAAAATCACTTTTTTATAAATTAATTATGATAATTTTGATAAAAAATTAACATTAATATACATTGAACTATACATTGACTTATTAATATAATCGTATAAAATAATGAGTATTATAAGCGGCTGTGGCGGAATTGGTAGACGCGCAATGTTCAGGTCATTGTTTCATATGAAGTGGAAGTTCAAGTCTTCTCAGCCGTACCATAGCACAGAATAGTATATAGACAAGTTTTCGTAAAATAATAATAAACTCAATGAGTATTGAATTTAGTTTAGCGTAGTACAATCTTTTTTTGATAGTTCAACAAGATATTAAGTTCTATAAATCCAACATGTCGTGTAGTTTTACAAAGTACTAAGATCCTTAAATTCCACATCTAATATTTACAAATATCGATCAATTATATAATGTAATAAATAGAGAAAATTAGGTTCAACTAATATTATATACTGGATTCATGGATCAGATACCTTATCCATCATTATTGGAAAGATTTTTTTTAAGATTGTTGCTTTTAAAATCCTTTTCCTTTTTGAGGGGAAGTGCCGGCTTTGCTGGCGATGGGGTGCTTGAAAATTGTAAATTACTATTATGTTATATGTATTTCACACAAGATGTTGGACCTCTAGGTTCAATGCTCAATATTCTTATTATTTGTTGAGTTAATCATTTAATCAATATCTATAAGCATTAAGTGCAGGGTTTGAAGACTCAACACTTTGCAAAGGATTAAATTAAAAAATAATAGTTTATACAATTCTCAAGCACCCTATCGCCCTT
>CAKVBE010000079.1 GCA_934725005.1 uncultured Rickettsiales bacterium
GTATCTCTACCATCTAAAAAACAATGCATCAATACTTCAACATTTTCTTTTGCTATAGTTTTAGCTAATTTTATTATATGCTTTATGTGAGCATGTACACCACCATCTGATAATAAGCCTAATAAATGCATTTTTCCGTTAGATTTTTTAACGCTATTAATTGCATCAACCAAAACAGGATTTTTCATAAATGCATCTTCTTCGACACATTTATTAATTCTTGGTAAGTCCTGCAACATAACTCTACCCGCACCTATATTCATGTGCCCTACTTCGGAATTTCCCATTTGTCCATCCGGTAGCCCAACAAACTTTCCAGATGCTTCTAATTGCGAGTTAGGATACTCTTTTAACAAAGAGTCAAAAAAATGTGTATCAGCCTTTGCTATTGCCGAATTTTCACTATCGCTCGTTAGTCCCCAACCGTCCAATATACATAAAACTACTGGTTTTTTACTCATATCAAAGTTTACGTTTTTTCTGATGCCTCCTAATATATTACAATTTTATTAATTTTCAATATCACATTTATATAAACATTTGACAAATTAATTAAATTATGCTATTTTATGAGTATATTTAAATATTTATTGTTTTTTCTTTAATAAAATATGGCTAAATTATCATTCATAAAAATAAGTTGTAGCAGCATATTGTTTGCGTTAAAACACATTATTTTGTTAGTAGTTTTAAATGTAATAGCCTATCATTGTTTCAATGGTTTTTTTGTCAAGTTACTAGAAGATAATTTTCATTTTGAAAGAAACATAATAATAAACTCAAGGAATCTGATAACATTAATACTATCAATTACAGTTTTAACTATCAAGTCAATTATCTATTCATCAACAATGAATTATGAAGACAGTGGTACAAGTATCAGTGTATTTGATTACATCGGCGAGATAGGTGATAGATTCATTAATGTATTTGTCAACATTATAGTTTTACTTCTTTTGTTATCAATATCTACGTTTTTTTTCGTAATTCCAGGAGTTTTTGTTTATTCAATTTTATCATATTCTGTATTATTTTGCGCAGGAAAAACAGCGAACTCAAAAAACAAAAATAACTTTCAAGAAAATTACAATCTAAATACATCATTATATAGAAGCCTAGAGGTTTCAAAAGGACATACGTTTAAGTTGCTTATAAACAATGTTATCGCAATGTCAATATTATGCTATCTTTTATATTTTGTAAATTATAATTTTTATGCCAAAGCATGGTTTGACTCAAATTATTTTATTAAATTTATCATTTTTGATTTATTCATAATATTCACATTCAAGACAGGTATTATTTTAGATAAATTAGATGATAAAGAATTTGAGGCTATAAAAAATCAAGAGAGAAACACTAAGTTTGAGATAAATAAAATTAAAACAGAAATATCAAAAGATACAAAATTGAAAGAACTTGGTGAATCTTATATAAAGAAAAAAATTAGATAATATGCTAGTAGATTCGCATTGCCATTTAGACCTGTTAATTGAAAATACAGAAAATAATTTGGATTCATTTATAAAAGAAGCAAATAATAATTCTGTCAATATACTAAATACAATATGTACTTCTGTAGATGAAATTGATAGAATTATCTATTTGTGTGAAAAGTATGATTGTGTCTTTGGTTCATTTGGTATTCATCCATCAGAAATAAATGGAAAATTTCTCTCTGTTAATGAGATAGTTAAGTATACAAAACACAAAAAGATATGTTCAATTGGAGAAACTGGATTGGATTATCACTTTGAACCATACAATAAAATAGAACAAATAAAAAACTTTGAAACGCATATTGAAGCAAGTAGGATCACAAAATTGCCTTTGATAATACACTCAAGAGACTGTGATGATGATATGATAGATGTATTAACAAGTGAAACAAAAAACGGTGAATTTCCATTTTTACTACATAGTTTTTGTTCAGGGAAAAAATTACTTTATAAAGCATTAGATTATGATGCATATATTTCATTGTCCGGGATTGTAACTTTTAAAAATAGTAAGAACTTACAAGAACTTGTAAAGGATATACCAATTAATAGAATACTAGTGGAAACAGATTCACCTTTTTTGGCTCCAGTCCCAAAAAGAGGAAATAAGAACCAGCCAGCATTCGTCAAGTATACTGCGGAATTTTTAAGTAATTTATTAAATATTGATTACGAACAATTTTGTAATGAAACAGCAGACAACTTTTTAAAACTGTTCAGCAAAGTTCAATTATAATCAACAAGCATGTAGCTTACTATAATAAATTTATAAATACTTTATACAAATTTGATAAAAGCAAAACTACAGGCGTTATATCAACCATCTAAAACTTAACTCTCAATATGCGGATAATACTCTTGAAGAATTGTATCATACACTATTATATTTTCTAAAACTCTTTTAACATAATTTCTTGTTTCCCCAAATGGTATACACTCAATCCAATTAATTACATCATTAATATCTTCATATTTTCTTGGATCGCCATAGGCTTTTATCCATTTTCCAACATTTCCCTGCCCTGCATTATATGAGGCAATCGCTAACACTTTAGATCCATTAAATGCTTTTAATAATTTATCTATGTAGTAACTTCCTAATCTTAAATTGTACTGAATATCATGTTTAAGCTTATATTGATTATATGAAATTTTTAAGTCGTTACATAAATGCTTAGCAGTATCTGGCATTATCTGCATAAACCCAGTCGCACCAACAGGACTCATCGCATTAAATCTAAAATTACTTTCTTGTTTTATAATACCATGTATAAACGATATATTTATATTTTTGAGACTAACTAATTTTATTACAGGAAATAAATAATCCACAAAATATACTTTTTTATAATTTGCAATTTTTGCTAAACTTATTAAAAAATTATAATTATCAAAAGTACTAACTAAATTTATGGTATAAATAACTTCATCATCTGAATTTGCATTATTAATTGCCTTCTTAAATAAATCAAAGGCTCTTTCATTTTCTCCTAAATATTTATAATAGAAATGAGCAAATCTTATAATTTTATTATTCTCCGCAATGTTAGCATTTGAAATTTTTGGCATTTCTGGTATTTTTATATCATAATCTTCATTATTTTTTAAACTAGATAGTACATTTGAAGACATTTGTCCATAAAAAGTTAATGAAAATTCAGCCGATTTTTTATACCAGTACATCATCTGTTTTTTGTTATCCAATTTTTGATATGTCCTTCCTAACCAATAACTAGCTTTTGACAAACTAACAGGATATGAAGAATTATTAAAAATATAATTAAAGTGCTCTAATGCTATCTGTGGTTTATTTAAAAAAACCAGTACTATCCAACCAGACAACCACTCTGCGTCATATGTGTCGACTCTGTTTAATTTACCATGATTTGCAGCAATATAATAAGCTTTTTTATATTCTTTGTCTCTTATTAAATTTCTTATATAAATATGTCTATATAACCACCACTTTGTTGGATATTGAGAAATTGTATCTTTCATTGAATACAATATCTTCAGTACTTCTTTATCTTTTTTGTTTTTTCTATAATACTTTGCCTTAGCAAAGGCCAATGCTTCATTTTCCCTAAGTCTTTTTGGTACTTTCTTTATTACATTACTTATATGTTTTGGATTACTATCTAACTCTATTATAGCATTAAATAAAGCCTTATAATCATTATTTTTTAATATATTTAATAAATTTTTTAATTTATCTTTGTTACTGTCAAAAGACAATAATTCCATTTTTTTTATTAAATTTTCTTCTTTTATTATGAACTTATATTTATTATAGAATAATATATTGGCTTCATTCGAAAATTCTTCATTGAACCAAACATCTATTATTTTTTTATTTATTTTGTTTTTTCTTTCTTCTAATTCCTCACCTGTATAATTTTCAAAAATAAAATCATCTTCCTGTTTCAACAATTTTATATATGTATTAACATTTTTTGGCTTAAATTTATTAAAGTATTCTTTCACATCTTCATATTTAGCATTTGAGTTATTTATGTAATACCTTTCTATCTTTGAATGAAACTTATCAAAAAATGGTAGGTAACTATTACTTGTATTAAATATAATCAAGTTAGTAAAGTTTTTGTAACTCAATACATTTATCTCCTTAAATCCTTCCGCCATAATTATTGTTTGTATTAAGTCTCTATTAGTATTATCATCTATTTTTGAAGTTTTTACAAATGCATCTGAAAATTTTTTATTTTTTAAATCTTTTTTTATATTCTTAAAAATTATTTCATCTTTTTCTGTCAAACCAATATTAAACTTTTCCTCAGATTTTTCGAACGGTATAAATACGTTATTTGCAAAACTAGCACCATTGATTGTATAAATAAAAATTATTATACATATATTTCTTATAATTATTTTAAAAAATCGTTCCAAAATTATCTATAAATCATTGAAAAATATATTATATTTATTAAACTTTTCATAAAAATTTGCAACATTTTTTGTATATGAAAAACTTAGTAGATTTAAATGATAAAGGCTTTTTCTCAAATACTTCTAGTTTGGAATGTAGTAAAGACTACTACGATGAAGTAAATGTTGTTGATCTACTTAGTAAAGTAGAAATGAATTCTGAAGACATTAAAATGGATTTATTGGACAATGATGAAAAAGTTGTAAATATTAATTTTAGGAAAAAAGATAATTAACCTAACATTTATTAGTTGGTATGAGAAATGGAAAAAGAAGAATTAATGAGTAAAGCTGTTGAATGCTCACATCACGGCATGACACACAATTATGGTGGACCTTTTGGCGCTGTTGTTGTAAAAGACAATACGGTTGTTGCCACAGGTTGGAATAATGTTACTAGTTCTAATGATCCAACAGCGCATGCTGAAGTAACAGCAATAAGAAATGCATGTAAAAAATTAAATACATTTGATTTAAGTGGATGCGAATTATATACTTCATGCGAACCATGTCCTATGTGTTTATCAGCTATCTATTGGGCAAGAATCGACAAAATTTATTATGCTAATACAAGAAAAGACGCAGCAAAAATAAATTTTGATGATGATTTTATATATAATGAGATACCATTAGCTCTTGATAAAAGAAAAATTCCTATGGAACAAATAGGAAGAGAAAAAGCCATAAAAGTTTTTGAGGAATGGGCACAAAAAACCGATAAAACTGAATATTAACTAGGTATAAACCAGAACAAATTTTACATTCTTCAATAAAGAGTAATACCATAAATTGAAGTAGTTTGTAGTTTAAACAGACCGATGTAAGACAAAAAAGATGCACAGCGTCCAAATTAGGTACTGTGC
>CAKVBE010000080.1 GCA_934725005.1 uncultured Rickettsiales bacterium
GCTTTGGTATCTGTCTTGAATAGCTTTCATTTTAGGTTGAAGAGATTGCATCATCTTCATTGAACGTTGTTGCTGTACGTTCAAATGCCACATAGCTACTCTTACAATGATTGTCAAAAGAATAATTGCTAAACCGTAATTGCCTACAAAATGAGCTAACAAGCTTAAAAATTTTATAGTTAATGAAATAAAATCCACTTTTTCTATCCCTCATCTAATTTAATAACAAGTCTGATATTCAGACAAATTTATGCTACCATGAACATACTCAATTCGCAAATCAAGGTAAATATTTGTATCATAGTCAAAAATAATTTTAACTGTATAAAAAGTTGGAAGGTCCTTCGGTGCCAGGATTGTAAGAAAACGTTTTTTATATTAAAAAAAAGACTTTCAGAGGTTTTTCTGAAAGTCTTTTTCTAAATGGTCGGGATGACACGATTTGAACGTGCGACCCCCTCGTCCCAAGGGATATTTCAACAACGGTTTTAGAGGAACAATAAACAGCTGTAAAGTCTTATGAGTAAAGCAACAAAGATATATTTGTGTCTTTAAAATTTCTTTGAGTTTCTTATTGAATTTTACAACACATTAGTCGAAAAATAGTCGCAAATTTTGCCCATATCAACATTTTATATTAATACCACTTATCTTTTTTATTACTTTATTACAAAAGGATAAAAATATATCTATAAATAAGTGATAGTAATATTTTTGAATTGTAATAACTATTTAACTAAAAGTATTACGGTAATATTACCTATCACTAGGCTGTAAGTAGAGAATAAGCCTGACAAAAATTTACTAAGTGTGTTGATTATGTTATAATTAACATATGACAGAACGTACAACGGCATTGGAAGTATATTTTTACGTAACAAGTTCGGGTAATGAACCTGTTAGAGAATGGTTGAAGACCTTACCAAAAGAAGATATGCGTACAATTGGTTTTGATATTAAAACAGTTCAATATGGTTATCCAATCGGAATGCCACTAACTCGTGTTCTTCATGGTACTGGTGGATTAGAAGAAGTTCGCTGTAATATATCAAATGGTATTGCACGAATTATCTTTTATGTTGAAGATAATACAATGGTGCTTTTACACGCATTTATTAAGAAAACTCAGGAAACCCCTAAAAAAGAATTAGATGTCGCAATCAAAAGATATAAAGAACTAAGTAAAAGATAGGGTATTTACGAAGATTGCATAACTTAATATAATTTAATATTTCTTAAAACCTATACTTTTTATTGTATCATGTAAGCAATGAGTAAAAAATTTTAGGTACTAATATTGGCAGATAACGAAAATGACAAAAGTGGACTATACAGTTTGTCAGGCTTTGCTTACCAAATAAAAGTCTTTTTTTATTATGTAATGCTATTAAAAGATGAATATAGTTCTATAGAATTTGAATCATTAGATGATATTGCCATTAAGAATATAGAAAAATTCGACAATTATGATACAACCTTTATAAGTAAAATTGAAAATGAAAATACTAGTTATCAAATTATTCAAGTCAAGTATACAAAAATAACTGAAAAGAAAACTAAAGATTTGATGCTACGCTGGATGTTAGCTTTAAAAAATCATTATAATATTAAAAAGTTTATGCTATTTACAGATGAAAAATATTCGAATGAAAATTTTATCAACGAAATATCAGCAAAGGAATTATATAGATACGCAATAAATTCTAAAAAAGAAAAATCGAATTCAATTAAAAGTAAGATAAAAACATTATTCTTTTCGAAAGGTACTTATAGAGATTTTTATAAATTATTAAAGAAAATAAAAGATAGTGTATATTTTATAAGCAATAATGAAATTGATGATAGCATAAAATCGGTTGCTAGTAATCATTTTAAACGAAATGCTGTGCCAGAAGTTATTTATTGTGCAAGATTGGTATCTGCTTTGAAAGATATAACTCACAACATAATGGAAAATGTTTTGTTAGGGAAATCATATTCTATTAACTTGGCAGAATTAAATAAGATTGAAGAAAAAATAATACAAGATACAAATGAAACAATGCCAATTCCATTGACTTATGCTGAGTTTAAAAAAGTAAACTCAATTGATATTGATTCTTACACTAACAAAAGGGAATATAAACAACTTCAACATTGTGAATTACCATTAACAGGAATTAAAAGGAATTTACAACAATGCTGTTATTATGTAGATTTTAGGCATAGAATTCTTGCAATGGGTAACCCTGAGAAGATTGCTAATATAGAACTGCAATCGTATGAAAATTTTGAAAGAGTACAAGAAACATTAGCATACAATAATAATGATACTCCTCGCAATAGATTAGATGAAACTCAGAAATTAAGAAATGAAATAGTTTCAACGCCAGAACTTAGTTTAGGAACATACATCTATTTAACAAAAGAGAAAGAAATAGTAGGAGAAAATCAAATTTCTTGGAAGGATGATGATGAATAATTTAGAAAATGAAGCAGAAGCAATACAACTAAGCATATATTGTGATATTATATGTCAAATTTTATTTTTGCATAGGAATATTTCCGTAAATAAACTTTTACCAATTGCGTACTTACTGAAAAAATATAATTTGTACAAAAAAGCATATACGGCAAACGATTCTAATGACTTGAACTACAAACTTATATCACTGCTAAATGGAAAATATTCTGATTATTGTCAAAATATTAAAATCATAACAAAAGCTTTACATCTTTTGTTATTAAATGGGAATATTACTCTAGAATCTGGGATTTTGTTCTTTTTAGAACGAAAAGACAACGCAAAAAGTTTTTTGTATGATGAAAACACATTCTTTTATAACGCAATTGAAGAATGCAGAAAAATGCCGGAAATTCAGTTTTTAAAGGAGATTTTACAGAATGTTTAAGATAAAAGAGTTAACATTTTATAATTATTTAGAAGAATCATACAGCTATGAATTTGTTTCAGGTGTAAATTATTTTAAAGGTGAAAATAATTCTGGTAAAACAGTTTTCTATAATTTGATTGATTATATGTTAGGTGCTAGCAAAGAAATTAAGAATGAGGAGTGGTATAAAAATGTAAAAAAATTTACAATAAAAGTTTGTAATAATGGTGTTTCATATATTTTAACTCGAACCAAAAATAAAGATGAGAATTATTTTACAGTAGAAGGAACTACAAATTTTGAGTCAATGCAATCAATTTCTTATAGAGAATATAAAATAAGACTAGAAAGTATATTTACTCCAAATGAGTCATTATTAAATAATATTAAAATATTTACTGGGCAAGAATTAACATATAGAACTTTTACAATATTTAATTTTTTAGGTGAAAAACGACAAGGTAATATTCAAGATTTTTTGGATAAAGGTAGGGATATTGAATATTCTGTAAAACTTCCTTCTTTACTAAATTTTATATTTAATAAGAATTTAAAAAGAATTTTTGAATTAGAAACAAAACTTGAAAATTTAGAAAAAGAGGTAAAAAAGTTAGAACTAAAGAAGAACCAATATGATTTTATTGCTAAAGAAATAAATAACAATATTATAATTTTAAACTTAAATATTCAATATAATGGTAAAAATGCAGAGTTAGTAAAACAAAGACTTGAGGAATACAAGTTAATGGAAAAAGATACGAAGTCAGTTGCTACTAATGCTAAAAATACAACAGAACTCTCATTAATGCTTGAAAATATTAATGAACAAATTAAAACATATCAAAGTTATAAACAGGGTATTAAAGATATTGAAAAAGAGAGCAATAATAGAAAAAAACTGTTAGTTGCTTTAGATAATATCTTGAAAAATAATGATGAATACAGCTATTTATTTGATTCGATAAAAAAACTTTTGAATGAATTAAATACTACTATTTCATTTAGTCAAAATTCAATTTGTGATAAAACGATTGATACACTACAGAAACAAAGAGAACTTATTAAAAATGAAATTAAGAAAAATGATGCTAAATTTAAACTTTATTCTATACAAGAAAAAGAAAAAGCAGTAATTTTACTTGAAAATTATTTAAAACAAAATGTTGTTGACTCTAATGAGGAATTAGCAGAAAAACTATCAAAAATTAAATCTATCAAAGAAGAACTGCTCGAACTTAAAAACAAAGATGATTTAACCAAAATTGATAATTTATCTAAGCATATAACAAGTTTATATAATTCTGCAAAAGATGTTTCAGATTTTGTAAAAATAGATACTGATAAAGCTAAATTCCAAATTAGGTATCTTAAAAAAGGTAATATTTTACAGCCTGAAATTGAAGAAATACAAATTGTTGAAAAAGGTGAAAATAAAGAAAAAATTCAACAATATGTATTAACAAATTATTACACTGGTAGTATGGCTAGACATACATTAATTCAAATCTGTGGTTACTTCGGCTTTTTAAAATTACTAATAGAAAATGGGGAATATCCTCTAATTCCAATATTTGTTGGGGACCATTTATCAAAACCATTTGATGAAAAAAATATAAATGCCCTAGGAACGATACTAAACAATGCAATACAAGATATTGGAAAAGACAATATTCAAATCTTTTTATTTGATGATGAAGAATCATCCAAATTGGTACTTAATACTGATAAAACTATTAACTTAATAGAATACGACGAAAATAATCAAAAAATAAAAACAGGTTTTATACCTTTTTACAAAACTCTTTAAATATTTATCAAATCAATAATACAATGAGCTATGCAAAAGATAAAACAATCTTTTTACCAAGATATTTAGCGACTTTTTCGATTGTGTTCAGAGTGATTGATGTGTTTTCGGGGTCTAAGATACGACAAATAGCAGTTCTTGAAGTTTCCAGTTCTTTTGCTAAACGATTGACAGAAATATTATCAGCTTTCATTTTTTTTTCTAAGGCATAAGCTATAACTCGTTTTAAAGCAACAGCTTCAGACTCTTGAAGAATACTTTCTTCTTCAAGAAAATTATCAAAATTTGAACCTATATGTTTTTTATCAATCATTTTTAATTGTCCTTTATCTTATATCTATATTGTACCAAAAATGGTACAATATTTCAAGCCCTACTTACAAAATTTTTGAGTAATTTTTAAGATATTCAAAATATTACTCAATCCCTTATAAATCAATGGTTTACACCGTTCCTCTTTATAATATTATAAAAATATATAAAAGAGGTTAAAGCATTGAGTTTAAGCCGTTTTTCGAGTTTTTTTAAGTTTTACACCTTACAGGATAAACGTGGTTAAATTTTCTTCACCTCTTATATATAAATATATTTAAAAGTATCAAAA
>CAKVBE010000081.1 GCA_934725005.1 uncultured Rickettsiales bacterium
AATGAAAAGAATTGTTGTAGGTAAATTATGAAAATGGAACAGATAAAAAATAAATTAGAAGACCTTTACAACAACTATATAGTAAATGGAACAGTATTCAAAGGATTATTCAATTTACTTAGGGTTAATAGGGAGAAGATGTTAAGAAACAAAATGCTTGTTCTTATAAAAAAAATGAAAAAGCTTAAAGAGTTGACAAAAAGTTTAGATAATAGGATTTTAAGTATAATCGAAAGTAAATTGAGGAACAAGAATTTTACAGAAAAAGAGTATCTAGAGCATATATACACACTATTTAATGAGAATATGTCGGATATCAACGACTGGAGAAGTAAGAAAAAAGAAATTGAACTAAAAAAGAGAAGTAGCAACCTAACAAAGGAAGATAAGGAATCATTACTAATATTGGATAAAAGCATTAAGCTTGCGAATGATGTAAATAATGATTTAATGTCTTTATTTATCGAAGTATCTAAAGAAAAAAAGCATTCAGAATTCAAATATTGTAAAAATGAGTTGACAACAAAGAAAGAACAGATGGTAAATAAGAGCAGATCACTAGATAAAGGTATACAAATTGCTCATTGATAATTATAAAATTTGTTTAGATTTTAACTAGACAAAAATACTAAAATCCTTACAAATTTTTATAGCAAATTTACCACAAAAGATCCATTAATTTTTAAGGGATAAACATTGGTGAGCGTAGTTTTGTCCACAATCACCAACAAATAATTGAAAACTCGGTATTGATGTAAGGTCTCAAAACAAGATGAAAAGCATTGAAGAAATTAATAAACAAAAATTAGAATTGATTCAAAAAACAATCCAAATTAAGGCACTGTACCGCTAAGTTCATTGAGATTAACATCATTTTTACAAATCCGCTAAAAATTATTTGCTATTAATATTTTATTTATACTGTTATAGTTAATCATCTTAGTGAATTTCTCATCTTTTATTTTCTTTGCTTTAGATATAACATAATTCGGATCTAACCCGGCAAAATTACAAACGTCCAAAAATTCATTATTTTTTAAATTAAACCAAAATAAAGATCTAATTCTATATGTATTTGCTATTTTCTTCTTAGAATTATTTTGCAAATCAATAAAGGCTTGTAGTATTACCGCTTTCCATAAAGCTATTTCTGGACTTCTTTTTAATATATAATTATTTAGTTTAATTCCTATCATTTATTCAAGAATCTTATTAATCCTTAGAATAGCATTGTTCATAAAAATTGCGTCGGAAGTACATTATTATATCATGTTATTCAATTTTTAGTTGTGCATAAAAAATTATTAATTAAGTAATATTATTATTGATTAATAGCAATTATATTATATTCTTTGCGTATTATATGTTATTTACATTTGCTTTATAGGAAAAATGAAAAACGATAGAACACTATTAATAATTGGTGCTGCTGGTGTTGTTGGTACACATATAGCTTCACTGTCAGTTGAAAGATTCTCTAAAATCATATTAGTTGATATTGAACCGTTAAAAGAAAAACTGGATGCAATAGCGAGAGATATAAGAACACAGTTCAATTTATTCGATAGCAATACAGAAGTTGTTGCTACGACAAATTATGACGAAATTGGTAAACTTAATGGAAGAGACGTGATCGTGATACCGGCTGGTAAAGCAAGAGATCCTAATGATAAGAACTCAACTAGAGAAGCCTTATTTTCCTTCAATAGAAGAATAGTTGATGGAATTGGAAAAATACTAAAAGAAAAAGTTTTCTTGGAAAAAGAACAACCATTTGTTATTGTTTTAACTAATCCAGTCGATTCTATCTTAAAAAGTCTTATCATTAGTAACAATTTTGATCCTAAAAAAACTGTTGGCTCTGGTAATCAATTAGACTCAGTTAGATTTAAACAAAATCTAGCAGACAAATTAAATATGAAAGACGAAGATATAAAGTATGCGTTTGTTTTAGGACAACATGGAAAAAACATGGCATACAGTATAGATAAAATAAAAGTTCATGGTGCATTCTTAAGCAATTTTATGAAAAAACATAATATTTCAAAAGACGTAATTAAAGAAGCTTGTGATCTAACAACAAATGAGGGCAGTAGAATAATAGCAGCTTCTGGTGCAACATGTTTTGGCCCAGCAGCTTCCGTTATAGCTATAATCGATAGTTATATTGGAAACAAAGGAAAATTGTTCTCGTTATCAACAATGCATAGAGATGGAAATTGTTTTGGCTATCCTGTATATATAAATGGAGATGGTGTTGAGTTTAGCGATATGTTTTTAACTACAAGTTCTGAGTATGGAGAATTAAAAAAGTCTATAGAATGCATAAACGAGTTGTTATAAAATATTTGTTACCAATGTAATTTTTAAACTTAATAAAAATTTGAAAATTTCAACTATATGGATTAATTTCATCCGTTTTGGGTTTTGGTACGACATATAAAATTTTGTTTTTTAAATACTTCGATAACTCAATAGTTATAAAAGTTAAATATTACAATTGACTATAAAAAAAATAATCCTACTATTATGTGAGTAAATGTACGTATGGTGGATTTGATCACCATTCTTAATTTAATTCAAATTTATTTAGTTATTAGTTTTCCAATAAGAATATGACAATAGAAAATAATCAAAAAGGAGCCGAAGTTGATATTAAAGGTTGCGTTAGTAGTAATGAAGATGAACAGCAACCTATAACAAAAAAAAAGATTTTGATTTTAAAAAAAAAGCCAATTGAAGAAGATTCCATAATAGAAAAAGATCAATTAGTTTTGCCTGATTTTAGTGAGATTAAGGAAAGTATAAAAAAAGAAGAAAAGAAATTATTTATCAAAAAGGATAAAAACAACGAAGAAAAACAGCACAAAGTCTCAAAAAAGAATGATAATGCTTCTGAAAAAGTAACTGATACTGATGCAGAAGAGAATACACTACAACAAACGGAAGAAAATGTAGAGACCCCAAAAGTTTATGGCCCTAAAGAAACAATCGAATTAAATTCACTAAAGCAAAAGACAACAGAAGAATTAATGGACTATATCAAGGGAAAAGTAGATAATATATGCGATCTTAATAGACAAGAAATGATTTATTCCATATTAAAAAACTTTTCTGAATCGAATCCTGAAAATACAATTATAGGTGAAGGTGTGCTAGAAATATTACCAGAATCATTTGGATTTTTAAGATCGGTTGATACAAACTATTCACCAGCTCCCGATGATATTTATGTATCACCAATGCAAATTAAAAAACTTGGTCTGCGTACAGGTGATACAGTCAAAGGTCAAATAAGAGCGCCAAAAAAAGGTGAAAAATATTTCGCACTATTAAAAATTGATTGCGTTAACTCAAACCCAATAGAAGGTTTAAAACAAAGAATAAGATTTGATGATCTTACTCCTCTATATCCAAATGAAAAATTACAGATAGAAGATGCAGAAGGTTGTAAAATTAGAAAAGATGATACAACAAGAATCATTGATTTAATTTCACCTATAGGAAAAGGTCAAAGAGCATTGATCGTTGCACCACCAAAAACCGGTAAAACCACTATATTACAAAATATAGCTCATTCAATCACAAAAGCTCACCCAGAAGTGTTTTTAATGGTTCTTTTAATAGATGAAAGACCGGAAGAAGTTACCGATATGGCAAGATCAATAAAAGGCGAAGTCGTAAGCTCAACATTCGACGAACCAGCTGAAAAACATGTAAGACTAGCAGAGATGGTTATTGAAAAAGCTAAAAGAATGGTAGAATGTAAGAAAGATGTTGTGATACTACTCGATTCGATAACAAGATTAGCAAGAGCATACAATACAGTTGTCCCATCTTCAGGAAAAGTTTTAACAGGTGGTGTTGATGCGTACGCCTTACAAAAACCAAAAAGATTTTTTGGTGCAGCAAGAAATATAGAAAATGGCGGATCACTAACCATTATTGCTACCGCTATGGTCGATACTGGCTCAAAAATGGATGAAGTTATATTTGAGGAATTCAAAGGAACTGGTAACTCTGAAATATTGCTTGACAGAAAGTTATCTGAAAAGAGAATATTTCCAGCTATAGATATAACAAGATCGAGCACAAGAAGGGAAGAGTTATTAATAGATGATAAATCACTAACCAAAACATGGATGTTAAGAAAAATTTTAACAACTATGGATACCGTCGGTGCCATGGAATTTTTGAAAGATAAAATAAATGCAACAAAAGATAACAAAGAATTTTTTAGTTCAATGAATTCATGATTTTCAGTAGTAAAAAGGATTTTTTATTAAATTGTAAAAACAACACAAGACTCATTGGTCTTGATGTTGGAACAAAAACAATCGGTGTTGCTCTAAGCGATAAAAGTAGAATCATTGTAACACCAAAATTTGTATTAAGAAGGAAGGGGGACAAAAAAGATATTGAACTGTTGTTACCTTATTTTGAAGAAAATCTTGTTGGTGGCATAATCGTTGGTAAACCGCTAAACTCAAACGGTGAAGAAACTGAATGTAGTAAATTTATCGGTAAATTCGTTAGTGAATTAAAAAAATACACCGAATTACCAATATTTTTTATTGACGAAGCTCTAACCTCCTTTCAAGCCGAAGATTTTTTAATAAACGATATGGGAAGTAAATGCAGAAAAGTCAAGCAAATAGTAGACAAAGTTGCAGCAAGTTATATCTTGCAAGATTTCATTAATTTAAGATAAAAAACAATTATCTTAAACCTGTTTTAGGATCTACAAAATAAATAATAAATTTCACGCAAGCATAAGATATCCGAATTCAATATCTCTTACATAAAGTTTAAACCACACTTTGTCAACTTAGTTGACATTTTCCATTCAAAAAAGGGAAGGATTTTTCGTGTTTTTTTATTCTTTAAATCTTTCCATGCTTTGCATGGAAGCACCAGTTTCACTGATGATATGAGGATTTTATTGACCGTTATTCTCTAAATCCTTTCCCTCCTTTGTGAATTTCAACTTGAAGTTCAACACTTAGACTATAATATAAAATCTGAAAAAAACAAAATAAGTGGTGCACTAATGAGATTATATAATTATCTTTCTGAAAAGGAAAGGCAAAAAATAGAATTCTTGTTAACTAATAACTATTCTATAAGAAATATAGCTAAAGAGTTAGAAAGATCTCCTTCGACTATAAGCACTACTGTCCGGTTAAAATTACCCAGTTTCCATAAAGGAGAATTGTAATTGTATCGAGTTTGGTTTAATTGTA
>CAKVBE010000082.1 GCA_934725005.1 uncultured Rickettsiales bacterium
TAGGATGTTTATGGGCAAGAAATAGCAAAAAGAGCGCTAGAAATTGCAGCAGCTGGTGGACATAATTTATTAATGATTGGACCACCAGGTACTGGAAAATCGATGTTAGCACAAAGATTAGCTGGAATTTTGCCAGATTTAACGCCAAAAGAAATTCTTGAGACTAATATAATAAATAGTATAGCTGGTAATATAAAAAATGGTGAATTGATGACAAAAAGACCTTTTTTAGATCCACATCATTCTTGTTCAATGCCGGCAATGGTTGGAGGTGGAAGTAAGCCAAAACCAGGACAAATATCTTTAGCTCATAATGGTGTATTGTTTCTTGATGAATTGCCTGAATTTTCGAGACAAGTCTTGGATTCACTAAGACAACCACTCGAAACGGGAAAAGTTTCAATAGCGAGAGCAACTGCTAATATAACATATCCGGCAGAATTTCAATTGATTGGTGCGATGAATCCATGTAGGTGTGGTAATTTAGGTGAAAATGGTTTACAATGTAAACGCGCTCCAATTTGTGCCCAAGAGTATCAAAATAAAATTTCTGGACCATTGCTTGATAGATTTGATTTATTTGTTGATGTGCCAAAAATAGATATTTTTGCAGAAAAAAAGAGGTTTACAGAAGATTCAAAAAGTGTTAAAGAAAGGGTTTTGAAAGCTAGAGAGATTCAACAAAATAGATACAAAAATTCAAAAAATAGAAGAATGTTAAACTCAACAGCGGACACGGAATCTATTCAAAATTATATGAATTTAAATATTGAATCCGAGAATATACTTAAAGACGTTATGACAAAATATAATTTATCTTTAAGATCTTATAATAAAATATTAAAAGTAAGCAGAACGATAGCTGACCTTGAAGATAGCGAGAATATAGAAGCAAAACATATTATGGAGTCTTTAATGTATAAGAAAACAAAATATCTAGCTTCAACCTCAATTTATTGAATATTTATCGCAAATTTTGTTATTTTTATTTGACTTTAATTTTGAAAATATTACTATTATGAATTACAAGGTTAGTCAGATTATTTGATTAATCATTTTAATAATAATTTTTACAAGGTTGCGTAAATGAAAAAAACATTAATTGCTTTTGCATTTTTGGCATTCATAGTTGCAGGTTGTGGTACATCGAGTCATCAAGTTGGTCGTTTTTCTTTAATATCACAAGGTTTAGTTGAAACATCCGGAAATGTTTTGATTACAAATCCAAAATTAGATGGTGGTACAAAGACTGGTAAAGCTTGTGCTAAAAACATATTAGGTATTTTTGCTACAGGTGATATGAGCATTGAAGCAGCTAAAAAAGCAGGTAACATAACAACAATTACATCAGTTACAAAAGAAATTAGTAATATGATAATTATGTCAGATGTATGTACAGTTGTTAAAGGTTACTAGTATTTCTGTATAATTTTTCAAGTGGCCTTTTCCATCTGGAAAAGGTCATTTTATATTTTTATGGTTTAAAAAGATAATAATCATAAATAGATTATTGTTTATAGAAAAAGATTAATTCAAAATTTTATTTGATACATATAGCAATCATAATGTATTATGTATATATGATTATCAAATATTAAATATTTTAATCTATCTATTCTTTTGAATAAACATATCTGTATTTAAATCTATTTATTTAAAAACTCCAACTTTTAAACGATAAAAATCTAAAAGGTATTACGGATTTGAATAGTGAGTTTATTCTATTGAATTTTAGCGGGTTTTTTGTAATGTTTTTAAAATTATTTTGATTGTATTGAATCATATTTCATTTTAAACAGTTTCTGACGATTAATTCTGTTTAGTTTTTATAAATATGATTCAAAAGAAAACAAAATTAAGTTATATCAATATTCTACCGTTAGAATCTTCCTTTTTAAAACAAGCACAAATGCCTTCAATTATGCCAATTATACTTGGAATACCTGTCCAACTAAATAATAAATAAAAAATTCCTTTTACTGTTTTACCAGAGTAAAACTTGTGAATACCGATTCCACCAAAGAGTATTGCAAGTATAATATATGAAACCTTGTTTACTACTTTCTTTGAATTTGTGCTGTAATAATTATCGTCGTAACCATTGTTGCTATTTTGATTTTGAACAAGATTTATATTAATGCCATTATTTTTGGCAAAACTTTGTGCGTCGGTTTCGTTATTTTTACTAGACTCGTTTTTTGCACATATAACTTTTGTGTCTGACGAAAATATACTTACTTCATCACCAACGTTTGGATCAAAATTACAATCTTCAATCCTTATTTCAATTAGTTCTCCATTATCATTTCCTACAGAAACAATATTGTCTTCAATTTTTATAATTTTTGCCATAATATATACGTTTATGCTTTAATATACATAAATATGACAAAATTATAATTGAATAAATCTAAATTTTCAATAACTTTTAAGAGATTTCTAACATAATTCTGACAAAAAACTTTTATTTAAAAAATAGTAGAATATTTTTTGATCTAAGTTTACATGCATTTTTTTGTTATTATGCAGCCATTGGCAGATAAGTTAAGAGCTAAAAATTTTTCAGAAGTAGTTGGACAAGAACATCTATCTATAAAGAATGGAACATTAGAAAGAGCATTTAATCAAGATTATGTACCTTCTATGATATTTTGGGGACCAGCAGGTTGTGGAAAAACCACGGTTGCTAGATTGTTATTACAAAAGGAAAATTATTTTTCAGAGACAATTTCGGCAACAAATAGTGGCACATCTGATTTAAAAAAGATATTTGAATTGGCAGAAAATAGATTAAAAGATTTTGGAAAAAGTACAATCGTATTTATTGACGAAATTCATTGTTTCAAAAAGAATCAGCAAGATGTCTTATTGCCTTATATTGAAAATGGGACAATAGTATTAATTGGAGCGACGACAGAAAATCCATCGTTTGAATTGAATAATGCACTTTTATCGCGATGTAAAGTAATTGTTTTTAAAGCACTGGGTGAAAATTCATTAAAAAAATTGATTGAAAAAGCAGAAAATGTGTGTGAAAAAAAATTACCATTAGATGATAAACAAAAAGAAATATTAATATCTGTTTGCAATGGTGATGGTAGATTTTTATTGAATATGTGTGAGGAATTATTTGATATTAATTCTGATAAAAACTTATCAAATGATGAATTAACAAATGTAATTCAGAAAAAGATAAGTAGCTATGATAAAAAAAATGAAAATCATTATAACTTAATTAGTGCTTTACATAAATCAATTCGTGGTTCAGATGTACAGGCGGCTTTATATTGGGTTACTAGAATGCTTGATGGTGGTGAACACCCGCATTATATATTAAGAAGATTAATGAATATAGCCTCTGAAGATATAGGAATGGCTGATCCGCAAGCCTTGGTTCAAGTTGTTAGTGCAAAGCAGGCCTATGATTTTTTAGGTAGTCCGGAAGGCGATTTGTTTATTATTCATGCTGTTGTGTATTGTGCTACTGCGCCAAAATCGAATGCGCAATATATTGCAAAAATAAATGCTATGGAAGATGTGAAAAATAATAATTATCAAAATCCACCAATGCATATATTGAATGCTCCAACAAAATTAATGAAAGAATTGGGTTATAATAAAGGTTATATTTATGATCATGATACACAAAATTGTTTTTCTGGTCAAAATTATTTTCCTGAAGATATGCAAAGAAGAGAGTATTATATTCCAAATGAAAGGGGATTTGAAAGAGATATTAAAAAGAGATTGGAATATTGGAATAATTTGAGAAAAAAAATAAATAAAACTGACTTAAGTTATTAAAATTGGAATTAAAAGATTTACTGTATAATTTTTTGGAGCTTATTTTTATGATATGTATTATATATCATTATTAAGCTCAGTATCTGGAATGTTATTATTTTTATACATAAATTCTGTTATAATTTTGTGTTGACAATGCATAGTTTTACAATATAATTCATAATTATTTTTTTAAATAAAATTATTTATAATATTAACAACTAAATTTTAGGTAAAAATATGAAAAAGACTAGGTTAGATGCGTATTGCAAAGGTATTATCGCTAAAAATTTGCTAAACCTGTTTAATAAAAATAATAGCGATATTAATCATAGAATGCAATTTGTTGACGCTCTGTGTAACATTATTGATGACTTTCATAGAAATTATGTTGATAAGCTACTTATGGAAAATATGAAAAAAAAATTAGAAGCTAATTATGAACAACTTATAAATGAAGGACGTAAAAAGGAAACAAATGAGCTAAAGTTAAAAATTGAAGAAGATATTAAAAAGTTTGAAAACCACCTGAGATTGATAAAAAAACTAACAGATAGTATTAACATTGATTGTAAAATATATAATAATGATAATGCTAAAGTACTTCATATAAACCTTAGTTATTTTGATTTAAGCAGAATGGATAATAGCTTTTTTAAGCTAATGACGAAGGAAATCGGAAGAAGATACAAAGAGCACTATAAAGATGTGGTTATTAATTTTAACTATTGTTTGATAGGACAAGATATATTTGATACTATAAAAAATTCAAGATATGATAAAAGTAGAATAAGTAGTAAAACAAGAATATTTATAATAAGTGGAATAAATAGTAGAATAATAAAAAATGGAATCGAGATAAATGGTGTTAAAATTAACTATAAAGGTTTTTGTCTTAAGGATGTAAATCTAACACAGTATAGTCTTGATGAACTTTCAGATAAAAATAAAATGCCTGGATTAAATAATAATAATGATGATGATTGCTATTTTTATTTAATGCTGTTAAAAAATGTCATAAACTATGAAACATTGATAAAAGCTGTTGATTTTATTAAAAAGAATAGCAAGAAACAAAGATCTTTTCCATTAAATCTTACTGGATTAAGTGTAGAAGAATTAGAAGAATTTTATGAAGAAAACAAAAATGATGCTTATTTTAGAACCATGGATAACCATAATTATAACGGAATTAAACTGAACGAAGAACATGTTAAAACGATTTTAAATCTAAGAGATGGTAAGACTTATCTAGGAAGAACTAGAGGTGATTTACATGGTTTTGATTTAAGTAGGATTTGGTTACATCATATACGTTTCAATGGAGCAAATTTAAATGATGCCAACTTAGTAG
>CAKVBE010000083.1 GCA_934725005.1 uncultured Rickettsiales bacterium
ATTCGATCCAGCTCGTAACATATCAATCTTGTTGTCTTCTTTTATTGTCAATGAGCTAAATATTTGTCCGGTTTCTGTTTGATAATATCTTGGTGTTGAATTATCTATTATGACACACTTTCTTTTTAACTCTACAATATCATATATCTGCAATATTTCACCGTTAAATAATTCAATTCGGTCTAACCTTGTTTTTCCAATTTTTAATTCTTTCAAACTTTTATCTCCTTTCAAACAACAAACTGAGCACATCAGATTATTCTCTTTTTCTTTCATCGTTTTTGTTTAAAAGAAGCAATTAAAAAAGACACTTTTTAGGTGTCTTAAAATTTTAAAAAAATTATGCTATAATTTTTATGTTGTCGTACCCAATCTGGCAACAGTGAGGGGGTGTCTGCGTGTCAATCTTTGTATCTTTTCTTGTTTCTGTTGCGGCAAGTGTAGCTGGCTACTACATCTGCAAGTGGTTAGATAGAAACAATAGCGACAACTAACCCAAAACGGACTCTCAACCGTAGTAAATGAGAAAAACCCTCAATAGTGGCTGGCTATTGGGGGTTCTTTTGTGTCTACGTGCTTTATATCTTTTCTTAGCTATTTTTAGTATAACACATAAAAACAGCCTTTACAAGTGTATCCACTTAGTAAGCAATATATACTACTTTCCAAAAATTCTCTCCCAAAATCCCTTTTTTGGTTTTTCCTCTGTATCATTAACTTCTTCAAGCTGATGTATCCTCTGTTTACTCAAAAAATGTAATTGTTGCTCTTGATTTAATGAATGCTGTAATTCGACTATTTGTTTATCTTTTATATCAATTTGCTTTAACAAAAATTCAATAAAATTATTATCATTATTTTCTGTAATTATTTTATTATGTATTTTATCATTTTGAGGTTGAAAGAGTTGACTGTCAGATTGAAAATAAGGTTGAAAAGGTTGACTAACTTCTTTACCATAAATATCACTTAAAGCCTTTATATTCAAGTATTTAACACCATTTTCAACCTTTAAATACGGGTTTAATGAAGTTGACAACCTTTTATAGACCGATTGTTTACTTACATTTGCAATTTTAGCAAAATCTTTTATACTTAACCACTCATTTTTTTTAGTCATTTTAAACCCCTTTTAGCTATTCCACCACTTATAAACTGTCTTTTTACTCAATCCTGTATCACGTATACAATCAACTTTTCTACCATCTGAATTATTTATTCTCCATTGTTTAACTGTATCCTCTGCCGTTCCACTGCCTTTAGGTCTACCACCACCAGAAACATTTTCGCCCATTTCGGCTTTCAAATGCCTAATACCTCTGGCAAGTTTTAAATGCTGTTCCTGTTTTCTATAATTTCTTTTATTAGGAATTAATTCTATACCTGTTTTCTTTGAAATAAACTCTATTCGCCTACTATATGCCGTTTCATTGGCTGTATAATAAGTTTTTAATGCACAAATAACATCATAGTCGGTAAAATGGTTATCCTCGGAAACTGTCATTTGCTCAAATCGTTCAGCAACTTTTCTACAATCGCTTTCTACTTGTTCAGGCTCTATCTGACATTGAACCGCAAGACTACACAGATTTTCCAAGCAATTATAACGCTTTCCAACAACAGCACCGCTTAATATTTTCTCAATCCAATTAAAATAAATCGGTTTATATCTATTAAAATGACCTTTTTCTTTACCCTCTAATATTCTACGTTGATACCATTTCGGATATAATTCTTTTGCTTGTTCCAAAGTACATTTTGTCCTATAAAAACTTTCTATACGCTTATCTTCAGGTAAAAATTTATTTATATATTCAACTGTTACTTTTTCCCCTACTAAAAATGCCATAACATAAGAGCCGCTTTTAGTTATAGACCCTACACACCTAAACGGTTGATTAAGACTCTCATACTGTATATTGTCACAAGCTGTTGTTACGAACTGTGTCCATATTCTCGGTGTTAACCACTTTTTAGCTTCGCTTAATGCTTTATATATGTTTTTCCATAAAGGAATTGGTCTTTCAAAAACATAGTATAAATGTAATCCATTACCACTACAAACTACATAAGTTGGTTTAGGTATCGGTAAATAGTCACGTTCCCAACTATAAACCAACTCATCAATACCATTCTTAGGTTCTATATAATCAACTTCAATACATAAAGCATATAAATACCTTGCGTTTTCTATTTTCCTACTTCTACCACTATAACTTATAGGACTTATCATACAAAAATTTTCTGAAGCATCTATAAGGTCATATAATTCAATATTTCCCTGTGTTACAGTATATCGCTTACCCCTATACTCTTGATGTCCTTTAGAATTCAACTTAGGTATACCATTCAAAAGCACTTGTGGAACACGTTCAACAGCAATACCAGCATACTCACCTGTTATATAATCATCAGGCATACGCCCAACCTCTAAGTCATCACCAAATAAATCATTATAAAAATCAACAGCACTAACAGACGTATACCCTTTTTCCGACAACTTAGATGCCCACAAAGGTGGTTGTATACCTAAACTACCTACCCAATAATCTATATTTTCTACATAATCATCATAACTCAAAGAAGAATATCCCATAAAATCACCTCCAAAAACCCAAAAACTATATAGGGGGGCGTATATTAACAATAGAATTTTTTCCACCTTTTTATTATATGTTATGCCACTTATACTATCAATGTTTTTTTACTTTTTTGTCTTAATATTTTGTTCTTCGCTTTTGAATGTTTTAAACTTCCTTGAATTCCCTTGTAAAATTGCCTGTAATCCATTTTACAAGTATTAGTAATATTAAAATATTACTTTTAACAAAAATACGCTTAAAATTGATTTTAAGTGTATAAAACGCCCTGCTATACTATCTTGATATTTTTAATACAGTATAAACGGTTTTTAATACCCCTATAGCACATAAAAAGCGGCATTAAAATAACGCCGCCATAATTTTTATACTTTTAATTCCTCTACTACTGATTTTTTGTATTTATAAAAAGTATTTCTAGAAATTTTATTATCTTCAATAAATTGCTTATCTGTTTCAGTCCCACCAAAATCTTTTAATTGACGTTTCATTCTTTCCTTCATAGTTATTGATTTATTGGTAATTAACTTCGTTCCTTGTTCTATACCTTGTTTTTTATCACTTTTGGCTATCCCTTCTTTTACTCTCTGCCGTAAGTCAATTACTTCTTTTTCAGCTTGTTCAAATGCTATTCGTATTTGTTTTTCAGCTAACTTCTTAAAATAATTGTTTAATCCTTTAAATATCTCGTCCTCATCAGTTCCTTGCAGCTCAATTTTGTCTTTCAAATTTTCGGCGTATACATCAGTATCAATATAATGTTCTTTTAAGAATACGAGATTTACACCTTTTTCAAATAATTCAAAATAGGTCTTTACTCCCTCATCTGCATTTCTGCTCATTCGTGAAACACTGTCAAATATAATTGTATCTTTAGGCTTTACTTTTTTCAGTAACTTTTCAAATTCTTCTCTACCTTCTATCTTAGTTCCAGTATATTTTTCTGAAAAAATAATAACATTTGCATTATATTGTTTAATATTATCTATTTGACGCTGTAATTTCTGTGTTTTGGTTGATACTCTCGCATATCCGTATATATTACACATATCAATTTCACCTCTGTATTGAATCAAACTTTAGTATCTTTTGATATTGTTATTATATCAAATCATAGCTAGGTTATCAATATAAAATGATATTTTTTAATACTTTTTATTTTTAGGTTTATTTTGATACTTTTGTAAGTAGTTCGGTGTTATCGTATACCATATCGTAAGATTTAATTTTCTTCTATTTTTCCATAAATTATATTTTGAAAGGTTTATTTTTAACTATATTTTTTATATAATTTTATTTGTCGTATTTTTAGCTTTGTTTCCTATAGGTTTAAACTTATGTCTATCTTAATTGAATTTCATATCAACACCTAAAAGTCCTGATAAAACCTATTAAAATAACTTTTATTATAGATTTATTATTTATCGCTATAAAAAATAAAAAGGTATCTATACTGGATACCTTTTACACTCAGTTGTTTAATTTTAAATTAGTAATGTTTATCATTATTGGTTATTATATTGATATAGACTTGATTATTTTTTTGCAAAAATGTTTATAAAATCTGTATTTTCCTTATCTTTTAGCCATTTTTTAATCTGCCACAACAATGTCATCTGTAATATTATCTTGAGTTAACTTACTTAATAACTCATTTAACTTATCCATATCATTATTTACAAAGACTTTTTCATATTTTTGAGCTTGTTTAATAAAATTTTCTTTTACTCTTTTTTTTCTTGTTATTTGTGGCATATCATCAATCACACAATTAAGTTCTTCTACATCCAATATTACTGGTACCTTATTTTCAATTTCCATTACCGATAGCCTTCTTAATGTGTTTACTTGCCATTTTCTTTTATCTTTCTTTAATTCTTGTTTTATTATATTTTTTAATATTGTATCTCTTTCAACTTTCCATCTTAAAAGAGGCTCATGTATTAACTTTTTAACTTCCTTCTTAAACCATTCATCAATAATATCTTGAGTTAATTTATATAGCTTGTTTGTTTTTAGTTTTTGCTCAATTAATTTGGCATTCTTTAACTTTATTTCACATCTCATATACTCACCTATCAATTCTATATTTATATTTGACTTTAACTGAGATTTTTTATCATAAAAGATTATCTCTTCATACTGTTTGTTTCTTTTTCCATTTCTTGTACTTATAACTCCGTATGTTTCTAATTTAATCTTTTTG
This sequence comes from uncultured Rickettsiales bacterium, assembly GCA_934725005.1. Next base: position 4,807 of record CAKVBE010000083.1, read on the forward strand.
TTCTCTATTATGCCAATCATATTAACTTTTTTCATCCTTGGCATAATAGTTAATATAAGCTCTAATACTCTTGAGTAACTTTTAAATTCATCTTTCAATTTAAAAGTTCTGTTAATTTCAATATACTTTAACTTTGCATCATTGAAAGTTATAACAATACCATATTTGTTTTTTAAATATTCAGCTATTTCCTTAATTTGTTCTTTATACTCATAAACTGTATTACCAATTAGATTTCCATATATACCATCTTTAACAGTTGTATTTAATGTTAAATAATTTTTACCCATTCCA